>DEQI01000088.1 GCA_002360295.1 Planococcaceae bacterium UBA3370 | reverse complement strand
AAGATTGACATACGAATCCCCCTAACTAATGATTGTTAAAGATTATCAAATTTAACTGAATATTTCAAATTTAAATTTTGAGGAAATAAGAATGAAAGATAAATAACTACATACATTTGATAAATAACTTAAGAAAATAGATAAATAACTTCACACATTTGATAAATAACTTAAGAAATTAGATAAATAACACCCTTATTTCAAGTACCCTCTACGCCTTCAAAAAAAAAGCGCCTCATTACGAGACGCTTTACTTCACCATACCTACTCTACATTCGGATAAATCATAGTAGTAGGATCTACATATTCATCGTATTGCTCTTCTGTTAATAAACCGGAAGCAAGGGCTGCTTCTTTTAATGTTGACCCTTCTTTATGCGCTTTTTTCGCAATAGCAGCTGCATTTTCATAGCCAATATAAGGATTAAGCGCTGTGACAAGCATTAATGAGTTGCGTAAATTGGCATCTAGTACTTCTTTGTTCGGTTCGATTCCGACTGCACAGTTATCATTAAAGCTTTGCATAGCATCAGCAAGCAAACGTACCGATTGTAGGAAGTTATAGATGATCACAGGTTTGAATACGTTCAACTCAAAGTTCCCTTGAGAAGCTGCAAAACCAATGCTTGCATCGTTGCCGAAAACTTGGCATGCGACCATTGTCAGCGCTTCAGATTGGGTTGGGTTCACTTTCCCTGGCATAATAGATGAACCTGGCTCGTTTTCTGGAATGGTGATTTCTCCAATGCCTGAGCGCGGACCGGATGCTAACCAGCGTACATCGTTAGCGATTTTCATTAAATCTGCTGCTAATGCTTTTAGTGCGCCGTGTGCAGTAGTCACTTCATCATGGGACGTTAAGGCATGGAATTTATTTTCAGCTGTCACAAATTTTTTGCCTGTATAGATCGCGATTTCTTCTGCAACCATTTCACCATATTTCGGATGAGCGTTAATACCTGTGCCAACCGCTGTTCCACCAATGGCAAGCTCATGCATAAAATTCGTTGTGACTTGAATCATTTTTTCGGATTTCACAAGCATATGAGCCCAACCTGAAATTTCTTGCCCTAATGTTAAAGGCGTTGCGTCCTGTAAATGTGTACGACCAATTTTAATAATCTCGTTAAAGGCAGCAGATTTTGCTTTGAGGGTTTCTTTCAAGACATTTAATTTTGGAAGTAAATAATCCTCTACTGCTAAAACCGCTGCTACATGTAGGGCTGTTGGGAATGTATCGTTTGAGCTTTGTGATTTGTTTACATCATCATTCGGATGGACTGTTTCATCAGAATCTTGTGCCTTTAAAATTTGATTTGCGCGGAATGATAGTACTTCATTCACATTCATATTGGACTGAGTACCTGAGCCAGTTTGCCATACAACAAGAGGGAATTGATCATCCCATTTGCCCTCTAATACTTCATCCGCTGCTTGTATAATCGCCTTTGTTTTTGTATCAGAAAGTTTGCCAAGTTTTTGGTTTGCTATAGCCGCTGAACGTTTTAAAATGGCAAAAGCTTGAATGATTTCAATCGGCATTTTTTCAGTTCCAATTTTAAAGTTTTCTAGGCTTCGTTGTGTTTGGGCTTTCCATAGTTTGTCAGCTGGTACTTTAATTTCACCCATTGTATCTTTCTCAATACGGAATTCCATTTATAATCGCTCCTTTAAGCAAAGAAAATTTAACAGAGTACCTTACTATAATAGTTTTGTCCAATAGACTAAATGACAATCTTAATTAAAAGTATATGGGAGTACTAAAAATAAAATCTGGTTTTTAATTTACAAATACTACCTTATATCGATAATGATAATCTTTATCATTATGTAAGTCAAAGAATTCGTATTTCCATATATTAATAGTCTTTAAGTATGGGATAAATGACAAGGGAACATTTGGGATAGTATGATAATGGTGTAATGGCTAAATTTTTACTACATATGAGGGAGACAGGGAGGGAATGAGATGACAGTATTGCTATTGAAAAGAGTAAGGTTAGAAGAATCTTTTGAATATACGAATGAACAAATTATAGCTACGAATACAGGTATTTATGATGTGCTCATCACGAATGGTGTAATAACAGCAATTGCGCCACAAATAGAAGCGGCAAATGAAATAGAGGTGTATGATGCACAGTGTCAGCTTTTATTGCCTGCATTCCGAGAAATGCATATCCATTTAGATAAAACGTATTTTGGTGGTGACTGGCAAGCGCCAAGTATTGCAACAAATGGAATTCAGACGAGAATCGATGAAGAAAAAATATTACTACCTAAGCAATTGCCGACCGCGGCGCTTCGTGCTGAAAAAATTGTGCAAATGTTAATTTCGCAAGGTCACACATATATCCGTTCACATTGTAATGTCGATCAGCAGATTGGAACGAAACATGTGGAGCTTGTAAAGGAAGTGTTAGAACGATACCGAGGGCAAATTACATATGATATTGTAGCTTTTCCTCAACATGGTTTATTAAAATCGAATGTACTTCCCTTAATGAAAGAGGCAATGCAGCTTGGTGCAACCTTAGTTGGAGGGGTCGATCCAGCAACAGTTGACCGTGATATTGACGGTTCATTGCAACAAATGGTGGATATTGCAGTGCAATATAATGCTGGGGTAGATCTTCATCTACATGATGGCGATACTTTAGGTGCCTTTGAAATCAAAAAATTAGCTGCCTTAACAAAAGACGCAGGAAAACAAGGGCATGTCACGGTCAGCCACGCATTTGCATTGGCTGGATTAGAGAAATCATCTTTAGACGAGCTAATAGCACAAATGTCAGAGGTACAAATGGATGTCACATCAACCGTACCGACAGGATTAAAAGCAAACACAATACCGATTCCATATTTATGGGAGAATGGTGTGTGTGTATCAGTAGGACATGATAGTTTAGTAGATCACTGGTCGCCTTTTGGAACAGGCAATACAATAACAAAATTAAATATTTTAGCAGAGCGTTTTCGTTATATTGATGAATATACGATAAGTCGCACTTGGAAATATGCTTCGGGAGGCATTACACCACTCAATGATGCAGGAGAGCGCGTATGGCCACAAGTAGGAGATGCAGCGAATATGCTTCTTCTTGATGGAGTGAGTACAGCACATGTTGTTGCGCGAAGATGTCCAATTACGACCGTCATATCCAATGGCACTATTATTCATCAAAGTTCAATCGAATTAAAGGGGGCATATCGATGAACTACTGGCTAACGAATGTACGATTAGAAACAGGGGAATATGAAAAGGATAATGGCACAACCGGTACAAAAGTTGAATCATTTCACCTTGAAATACTAGATGGTAAAATACATCAAATCTGTTCAGCAACTGAGCTACTACCGCAACAAGCAAAGCAGGTAGATATGCAAGGGAAATTACTCCTACCAGCCTTTAAAGAAATGCATAATCATTTAGATAAAACCTATTTATCTCAACATTGGAAAGCAACGATTCCTTCAAAAAATTTGCAGCATCGCTTAGAGATGGAGGCAGCAGAGTTATCCATTTTAGCTGCAACGGGTAAGGAACGTGCGATGGCTATGATTGATTTGATTTTACGCAACGGGGCAACGCATATTCGTACCCATGTCAATATCGATCCCTATATAGGATTAAAAAATCTGGAAGGTGTTATAGCTGCTTTAGATCATTATAAAGATGTTGTAACCGCAGATATTATAGCATTTCCACAGCATGGGTTATTACGTGACAATGTACCAAGCTTAATGAGAGAAGCATTGCGTAATGGTGCGACGATGGTAGGCGGATTAGATCCAGCCGGTATTGATCATTCAATTGAACGTTCTCTTTATACAGTAATGGACATCGCGAATGAGTTCAATGTAGATGTTGATATCCATTTACATGATGGTGGACAAGTAGGTTATTATACAGTGGATAAATGGCTGGATATCGTAGAGCAAGCAAATTACAAAGGGAGAACGGCTATTAGCCATGCCTTTGCATTAGGAGACGTGTCAGTAGGAGCACAACAAAAAATAGCAGAACGATTAGCAGAACAGCAAGTTAAGATTATGTCGACAGTTCCCATTAGTATGGGGCGTAATATCCCACCGATTGATTTATTAACAAAGTGTGGTGTTGATGTCCATTTTGGTTGTGATGGTTTTTATGATAGTTGGAGCCCACTCGGTTCAGGTGATATTTTAGAAAAGGCGACAAGATATGCAGAAATTTCTCATAAAAGCGATGAGAGAGCGTTACGCAATACGCTAGCATTTATTACAAATGGAGTTACTCCTCTCAAGCAGGACGGAAAATATGCGTGGCCAAATATAGGCGATGAAGCAAGCTTTGTTTTAATGGACGCAGCTTCATCAGCAGAAGTTGTTGCGCGCAGACCGTTAGACCGTATTGTTATTTCAAAAGGAAAAATCATAAAATAATAGCTAGTTACGTAGCAGGTATCTGATTATGATGCCTGCTACTATTTATAATAGTGATAAATACTACTATTATATTAGCTTCACGTAAAAATCCTGGCCATTGTTTAGACCGTTAATGATCGTGTTCTTTTCAGTTTTGTAATATTCATCGATCTGCTTGGCGAGGCTAAAATGTCCGTTGAAATAAGTTCCTTGCTCAATCTTTTTTGCTACATTATGAAATTCAAAGTATAATTTTGTAGCTTCGGACATGCGCTCTACAATTTGAGCAAAGTCAGCTACTGGAATATGCACGCCCCGCGTATAACGACATTCTCTACGATACGTGTCATGCGTAACGTTCACTGGCTCCTGCGGTACAATCATCTCGACTTTCTCCATTACGAACAGCCCCTTTCTAGATGTCAACATCCCTACTTTTCTTTTTATTATATCAAAAAAG
>DEQI01000070.1:4662-5794 GCA_002360295.1 Planococcaceae bacterium UBA3370 | reverse complement strand
ACTTCTAAAAAAGATAATATATTTTTAACAGATCAAGGAACTTCAACCAATTTAAGATAAATAAAGCATAGATAATCTTATTTAATTGTTAAGTCCTTAATCGTTACATTCAGCAACTTTGCACGATACATTATTGTAGACCTAATACTTTTTATAGCATCAACACCAGACATTTTTATTTGAAGGACTGCTCCACCTTTTAAATTTCTTATATTTTCAACTTCTATATTTAAATGTTCAACAAGCTTATTAATAAAAGCTGTTAATTTATCGCCATTCCTTTTCCCAAAATACAACAAAATTCTAATCTTATAAATTCTATTTTTAATCGAAATTAAATTCTGATTCAATGCCCAAATATAAGTATCTTTTTCAGCATCATAATGACTTGGGTCGCCAAATTGTTTCGCTTGACCACAATGCTGACAAATTGCTATGTAGCGAACATAATATACACTGATACCTGGCTGTTCAACATTTACATACACTTCATAAGGAATAAACACATCATTTCTACAAAAACTACAAATAATAGGTTCGTCAAAAATCGTGATACGACTTTTTTGGGGCCGTAAATATTCAACTGTACCACTCATTCTCCGATCACTTCCCTGTACTCAATAATAGATACATGTTTTTGTAACGTATGGTCGAAACGATATTTTTCTTGAAACATTCTGATATCACCACATGATTTACAGGAAAATGATTGCAATGTAAGTTGTTCCGTTACCGTTTTACCTAAAAGACTTAAATCCATATAAACCTCACGATGTTGAAATTCATCGTGCTGACAAAATAAACAAATTAGCTGCTTGTCACGAATTTTTATTTGATATGTTCCTCTTCTTCTAACCATCCAATTCGCCCCTAATCAAATATATTAACTTCACTTTAACATATTTGGATATAGACAGGAGTTCTCTTTGAAATGAATTCAATATCACTAAATAATGAGATAGCATTTAAAATCAACACCATTAATTGAAGTATTTCAAAATTGTCGTTTAATAACAGGAAAATCAATAGTATTCAAAAAGGTGGATATTCAAGGATCTAATATCCTTATAACATTTAATCAAGCATTTGATAATTATTACTTTTGGTTGTCCATCATCAACTCTATTTTCAG
>DEQI01000070.1:3195-4598 GCA_002360295.1 Planococcaceae bacterium UBA3370 | reverse complement strand
TCATCTTTACTCTCCCCTTAAATTATAGTTAGGGTAATAATTAGGGAATATTTAATGATATTTACTTACCCATTCTTTTACCTAACATACAAAAGTTATCTCATTATTTAATTTCACCTATTCTATGTGATATAATAAAAAGTATTGTGTAAATAGGTTTAAATCATTAACAAACCACAAAATAATAATCCCAAATCACGAGGAGGAACTTACATGATTCAAGTAAGTGGTGTAGGTCTTCGCTATGGCGACCGTAAATTATTTGACGACGTAAATATTAAATTCACACCTGGAAACTGTTATGGACTAATTGGTGCAAACGGTGCTGGTAAATCAACATTTTTAAAAATTTTATCTGGTGATATTGAGGCGCAAGAAGGCCACGTATCAATGGGCAAGGATGAGCGTTTATCTGTCCTAAAACAAAATCACTTCGAATACGATGAATATACTGTTTTAGAAACAGTTATTATGGGGAACAAACGTCTTTATGAAGTCATGAAAGAAAAAGACGCGATTTATGCAAAAGAAGAATTTTCTGATGAAGATGGAATGCGTGCAGCAGAACTAGAAGGCGAATTCGCTGAAATGAATGGTTGGGTAGCTGAATCGGACGCTGCTACTTTACTGAACGGCTTAGGTATTGGCGATGACATTCATTACACAAAAATGGCGGACTTAGAAGGTTCTGAAAAAGTAAAAGTATTACTTGCACAAGCATTATTCGGTGAGCCAGACGTATTATTACTAGACGAGCCGACGAACCACCTTGACTTAAAAGCCATTCAGTGGTTAGAAGAGTTCTTAATTAATTTCGAACACACAGTAATCGTTGTATCCCATGACCGTCACTTCTTAAACAAAGTATGTACGCATATTGCAGACCTTGATTTCGGTAAAATCCAACTATACGTTGGTAACTATGATTTCTGGTATGAATCTTCTCAATTAGCGCAAAAAATGGCTGCTGACCAAAATGCGAAAAAAGAAGAAAAAATTAAAGAATTACAAGCATTCATTGCTCGCTTCTCTGCGAACGCTTCGAAATCGAAACAAGCTACATCACGTAAAAAAATGCTCGATAAAATCGAGTTGGATGACATCCGTCCATCAAGCCGTAAATATCCATTCATCAACTTCCAAATTGGACGTGAAATTGGGAATGATGTATTAACAGTTGACGGTTTAACTGCTTCACAAGAAGGCGAAACATTATTTAAAGACATCCGCTTCTCTATGAACAAAGAAGACAAAATTGTTCTATTAGGTAGCCCAAATGCGAAAACTGCTCTATTCGATATTTTGATGGAGCAAGCTGAAGCAGACGCTGGTACATTCAAATGGGGTGTCACAACTTCACAAAGCTACTTTGAAAATGACCACGATAAATACTTTACTGGTAG
>DEQI01000070.1:0-2987 GCA_002360295.1 Planococcaceae bacterium UBA3370 | reverse complement strand
GAATCAATCCAAGCGCTAAACGAAGGCTTAATCCGCTTCAAAGGCGCTATGTTATTCACATCTCATGACCATCAATTCATTCAAACAATTGCTAACCGTGTTATTGAAATCCGCGAAGACGGTTCAATCTTAGATAAGCAATTAACTTATGATGAATTCCTTGAGTGGAAAGATAGCCAAGGATTGAAATAATTTTATGTAACAAAAAGGCTCTTGATTAAGGGCCTTTTTGTTTATATTTTTCTAAAGGAGATGTTCACTTGAAAGAAATCATAGACCATTTAGGCAGAAAAGTTCAGGTAGCTTTTCCTCCAAAACGTATAATTTCGATTTGTCCAGCTATTACAGAAACGCTTTTTTACATAGGCTTAAATGAGGAAATTGTCGGGCGCACCAAATATTGTATATACCCGAAACAGCAAGTCGAGCATGTGACAGTGGTTGGTGGAACAAAACAAGTCGATTTCGAGGTCATCCAGTCACTACAACCGGATCTAATCATTGCTGAGAAAGAAGAAAATACAAAAGAAATCATTGAACTGCTCGAAGCACACTTCCCTGTTTTTGTTTTTCAAATCGAATCTATTACAGAAGCTTACCGAATGATCAAAGATGCAGGAATACTGACAGGTCGAGAGGAAGAAAGCACAAGATTACTTGGTGAAGTTTCTGAAACATTTCAACATTTGCCTAAAAAACGTGGTAAAGCGGCATATATGATATGGCGAAAACCATATATGGTCGTCGGCGCCACTACCTATATTAACGATGTACTGCAAACACTCGGCTTTGATAATCCGTTTACAGCCTATGAAGGTCGCTATCCTGCAGTTGATATTGAAGCATTACAGCGGGAGCAACTCGATACCTTATTTTTATCGACAGAGCCCTTCCCTTTTGCTCAAAAGCATATCGATGAATTGGCTACCTATTTACCGAATACGACTATACAAATTATTGATGGAGAAATGTTTTGGTATGGGGCAAAAATGAAGGAAGCTGCGCAATATTTTAGGCAGTATTTTTTATAATGAAAATAGACACCGAGCTGCAATTGATGCGGTTAGGTGTCTACCTCTACAAGCCTATTATTTAGCTTTTTGCTTTAAACGTTCCATTTCTTTTTCATCAAAATTTAGCACAGCTTTGCCAATCATCGCGATAAGCATTAGCATAATCCCCATACCGACCACTAAGTAAATCATTGTAAATGTTTGACTCATTGTAGTGGAAGGTATAAGGCCGGTTTCAATACTGGTAGGCATTAAGCTAACAAAAGCAAAATAAAATGCATGGAACCACGACCATCCTTCTATTCCTCTATAAAATAGCGTTCCTGACAATAGAATAAATGCTAAAGTGGTAATTAATGATTGAAAGACTGGATCCTTACTATTTTTTAATATGGCTGAAAATAGTCGTTTAATTGTTAAAATAAGTGAAATCATTTATATCCTCCTGTTCAAAACTATTTTAGTATAAAAACAGGTTTTTATCAAAAAACAGGCATTTATAACAATAAAAAAATACAGCCCACACTCAAGTGAGTATAGGCTGCTTCCATTTATTCTAAAGGTTCTAACAATGCTTCAATTTCTTCTCTGCGATGCTCAAATTTTGGAGGTAGATGAAGCTTTTCACCTAATGTTTCGATATCCCCTGCAATCGTAAAGCCTGGTTCATCTGTGGCTAATTCAAATAAAATATTGTTTGCATCTCGGAAATAAACACTTTCAAAATAATAACGATCAACTACACTTGAAGTCCTTAATCCGCGAGATTTTAATAACTCATCATAACGTTTAAGTTGCTCCACATTTTCTACACGAATCGCAACGTGGTGTACACTTCCTCTACCTGCCTTTTCAATTGGACCAGCATCTTCTATTATTACTAGCTCACTAAATACACCACCGGCATTTGTTTGAATAATTGTTTGGTTTCCTCGTTGCTCTATTAATTCATAGCCAAAAATATCATGTAACACTTCCATCGTTGCATTTGTATTGCGTACCTTTAACTCGATACTCGCCATTCCTAAAATACGATGCTCGGCTGGAACGTCACTTTTCTCCCACGCCTGCCATTGATCTGGTAGCTTCGTACTTTCTGGGATAACTAATAGCACCATTTCAAGCATTTCATGATCACGAAAATGCAAGGCTTTTTTATTTGCGTAATCCGTGTTTTCTTCATTAAAGGATACGCCAAAACGAGTGAATCGTTCCTTCCAGTAATCCAAGCTTGCGTTTGTCGGAACAAATAAACCAATTCGAGAAATACTATTTGTTCCTTTATGTGTTTGACCTGCGTTCGGAATTTCAAAAAACGTTAATTCTGTACCTGGAGAGCCAGTTCGATCTCCGTAGAATAAATGATACATATTGGGCGAATCTTGGTTAACTGTCATATTTACACGGCGTAAGCCTAAAACCTTTGTATAAAATTCGTTATTTCGTTTTGCATCCTTCGTAATCATTGAAATATGGTGATGTCCATTAATGTTCATCTGAAGTCCCCCTATTATTTAGAAATCATATAAATTATTTTTATATTCTTTTACTTTTTCTGGTGTTACGTCCTGTCCATTCTCATCAACAAATGTAAGGCTACTAATATGATCCAACATTTGCCCTCGGATTTGCTGTAAGTAATCTGTGCGTAATTGATCCCTCTCAAGTAATTCAGAAGCCGTTAAGCCGATTTCCCTATTTTTTGTAGCCAATTCATTAATTCGATTTAGCAATTCCATCATCCTAAACAGCCTCCTGTACCTTTAATTCCAAATTATCTCGAATTCAAGATATTTGTTAAATGAAATATACCACGTATCGTTTTACATGTCAATTGAATAAGCGCAATGTTCATTTAATGATTTTTTTAAATATAAATTATCGAATTAGCTGTAAAAGCTCAGCCTATTTTAAGCTATATGATGTTGAATAAGTGACAATGTCAATAGGAATAGATCTACAAATGGCGCTTAT
>DEQI01000315.1:2009-3169 GCA_002360295.1 Planococcaceae bacterium UBA3370 | reverse complement strand
GCCCAAGCGATGGCATCGGCACCATAGCTGTCGATCATCGCATAAATAACCGCAATATTCACGCCAAATACGGTAATTAAACTAAAGATGACCGGAGTCATTGAATTGCCCTTTGCATAATAAAAGCGCGTAACATACATATTCGCCGCTAAGAAAAACATCGTTAAGCTAAAAATTTTCACAAGTGGTGCTGTTATTGCTGTGGATGCAGCACCGAAATTCCCATACTCATAGACGATACGGACGATTGGCTCTGCTTGGAAGTAAAAATATAATGATATCGGCATGACTAAAATAAATAGTAATCTTAAACCACTCAAATATAATGCTTTTACTGCCTCTTGATCGCCCTCCCCCTCTTTTTTACTTAGGAGCGGGAAAATTACGGTTGTCACTGCCGTCATTAAAATGGCCTGCGGGAACTGTGACATTTTCGTCGCATAGTTCATCGCCGAGACAACACCATCTTCTAATCCGTTCGTAAAGAATCGTTGGATTAACACATACATTTGCGCAGTTGCTCCACCAAGCATAATCGGTAGCGCCACTTTCCATAATTCCTTTTGGTCGTTAGCATTTTGAAATAACGGCTTAAATGACATATGTGGAATATTTCGTACCCCAAAAACGAGGAAGAAAAACATACACGCAGCCCCTATTAATGCTCCGACCCCATATCCAATGGGTCCTATAACGAAAGAAAGTCCCACTGAAATAACAAGGAAAGATAAATTATAGACAAGTACTGAAAAACTGGATAAATGGAATTTCCCTTGTACATTGAGTACACCACTTAGCCATGTTGAAAGTACAAGCATAATGGTAGAAGGCATCATCCATATGTAGAGTGATTTTAAAAGTTCATATTCTTCCCCTTCTAATTCTTTAAAATACCAATGTAATATTGGATCAGCGAGAACAGTAAATAGGATGGAAAGAATCGAAATAGAAATGAATATAGTCGTAAATGTACGACGTATATAATGTTCGATTTGTCCTGTCGTTTTATGATAAATCGAAATAAAAGCAGTCGTAAATGCTCCACCAATTACTAAATATAATAAATTAGGAATTGTATAAGCATTGACAATACTATCAGAGAGAGTGGTCGTACCGTATTGTACCCCGATTATAATTTCCCGTAAAAAACCTAAAAGTCG
>DEQI01000315.1:1058-1830 GCA_002360295.1 Planococcaceae bacterium UBA3370 | reverse complement strand
TCTGTCATGGCTTGTTCGAGCGACTTTGCATCTTTTGGTGGCACTAATACACCTGCGTTATCGGCAAGCATATATTTTAACCCACCCACCTCTGAAGCAATAACAGGCGTCCCACAGCTCATCGCTTCAAGCGCAACAAGTCCAAGCCCCTCAATATAGGAAGGTAAAACGAAAACATTTGCAGCCTGGAAATAACGCGCAAGCTCCGTTTGTGGCATCGGTTCGATAAAGTGAATATTTTCACTCATTACAAGCTGCTTTACTTTTGTAGTAAAATTTATATCCTTCGTTGATCCAATACAATATAATGCCGCTTTATTCGGATGTTGGGCATCTAGTTCGTTAAAAGCTAAAATAAGCTCTTCTACACCCTTTTCTTGAATAATATTGCCGACAAATAAAAAGTTTGTACGCGCTGGATCCATACCGAGTGCTCGCTGTGCCTCTTGTTGATCAGTCACCTTGAAAACAGTACGATCAATCCCCATACTCATAACGGTCATACGATTCTCTGGAATGTTATATTCAGTTTGAATCGTCTGGGCAAGCTCTTCTCCAACCGCAATGACATGATCTGCCTGTTGTAGAATGTTGGCCGTAAAATTTCTAATACGTGCATTTTTTTTCGCCATTTTGTTAATATCGCCACCATGTGCAGTGACAACATATGGCACGTTATAACGTTTCTTTAAATAATAGCTAAACAAGCCACTCGGAAAGACATAATGGGCGTGCGTAATACTGATATCACGCTTATTTTGTCGAAATGTCG
>DEQI01000315.1:0-854 GCA_002360295.1 Planococcaceae bacterium UBA3370 | reverse complement strand
TCTTGAAGAAGCTTCAAGCCAAGTCCTGATTTTTCTTTAAACACATCATTCGTTGCTTTCGCTAATGCTTGTGCAGCAGGCCAGTCAGCATTTATTTTTTCAAATAACGATGTAAAATAATCATCCTTTTCATGTAGCGTATCAATCGATAGTGAATAATCCCCTAGCCCAGCCATTTGTAAAAAATCATTAACTTTTACATGGTAGGACACGCCAATGATTGGTGTTTTCGTATCTGTCGCTAATATAAGAGAATGTAATCGTGTTCCTATTAATACATCAAACGATTCTGTTAATTGTAAAATACGCTGTGGCGGACAGTTTTCATCCAGTATTTTCGTCTTTTCTCCATGCTGCATTAACTGTTTAATATCTTTCGTTACATCCGCATCTTGTGGGAATTTTGTTGCAAAGAACAATATTTCCGTATTATATTCTTCAATCAGTCTGTCTAAGTTTTTCGCCATTCCTGTAATATAATGTTGATATTTCGTTTCATCACCTGTTGGCCAATACGATGCATTAAAATAAGGCACCGCTGTTACACCCACTTTTGTTGGGCGTTCACTATACGTATCACGCTCTACTTCTAAGCTAAATGCCGGATCTCCAATAACATGAACGTCACGTTTTACTCCAATGGATTGAAGTAGCGCTTTCGATTGTGGATCACGCACCGAAACATTTTGCGCATGCTTCGCCATATAGCGGATAAACCATTTTCCAAGACCCGTATTTAACGGACCTGCTCCGCATCCATATACAACATACGGTACACCTGCATTTTTGGCCATCATAGCATAGGAACCGTATAATGGAGCTTCTCTTTTATAAAGATCCATTAAAATACCGCC
>DEQI01000364.1:14450-21323 GCA_002360295.1 Planococcaceae bacterium UBA3370 | reverse complement strand
TTCCAACAAATTCCGAGTTCATCGCCATGATTGCGGACAAAATTCGTATTGAGATGGTTGCGTCCTAATTTTTGTTTGTAAATTATTGCAATTATTCTTCATTTTTTATTATTTAAGTTTATTTCTAAACTCGAACAATAATTTAGGAGCAGTAAGTAAGAGGTGTATTAGTCAATTACACTTTTCATTTCAGTAACGAGCAATTTTGTAAACGTTTAAAGGTTTGTTTGCAAGAAAGAAAATGATCAAGAAGTGAAGGTTAACGTGTTTAAGTTGCATTACAGCGATTTTGTAATGAGCTTGTGTTAGTCCAAGCTATATGGATTATATGTTCTGAAGAAATAGCTCTTAGCTTATATTGGATTCGCCTATATTACAGCCGTAAACAAACAAAAAATGTGAATAATATGTAATTTCTCTAATGAAATATCTGTAATTATTTATTTATTATGATTTAAATCGAAAAATCCAAAAAGGGCCTATATAACTAGTGTGATGTTCTAGTTATATAGGCTTTTTTACTCGTAGAGAATGTTTGAATATGGTAAGGGAAATATAGTAACTATCTTATAAATATCTCTTTAAATTTCGATAATTTAATAAAAAAATGAGAATAGTCATTAATAATAAAAATCTTTTATTTATAATACTTTTATTATTTATTTCCTAAGTTAGCTATACATACAAATGGATAATGTAAGAAATGTTCCTAAACAAAAGTAAGAATATTGTTTATACTAAAGCTAGTGAAAAGGGGGAATTGTGTGATCGTCTATATAAACGAATTTTTCGAAATTACTGAACAAAATGGAAAAGTATATATACAAACATTAAAACCAGGCTTCCTTTTAAAAGATTTTGATAGTGTGTTACGTTCGACCCCTCGAATAAAATTGGCTAACTTTGCGTTGTTGAAAAATGTATTATCCAAACAAAGTATGGAACCGATTGAAATAGGAACTTGGTTACCGAATATTAACATTGAAGTTTCACGTGACAAAATGTTTGTTTCTCTCTTTGTATACGAAACGGCCGACTTCATACGTGAAAATAAAGAAAAGCTTCAACAGGAAATAGAAGATTTACTTAAAGAACATAGTATTACTCATGGTATACAACCTTTATTAGTAGATAGTATAGTTCCTGGGAAAGCATACTTAATTGCGCAAGGAACTCCTCCAGTAAAAGGTGAAGATGCTCAAATTACATATTTAGAAATACCAGAGCGTAAACCGGTTATTCGCGAAGATGGGAAAGCCGATTATTACGATATGAATTTTATTTTTGAAATTAAAGAAGGTTCATGGCTAGGGGAAAAAATTCCACCGCAGTTGGGACAAGACGGATTCAATGTATACGGGGATACATTGCCTGCTGCCAAAGGGAAAGATATACCACTTAAATATGACCGTAAATCTGCTTTTGAAGTTGAAGAAGCTGGAAAAGTGGTACTGCGTTCAAAAATTTCAGGAGTACTTGAGCATGTTCAAGGTCTAATATCAGTTAATCATCATTTGCCTATCAATGGTGATGTTGGGGTTGAAACCGGTAATATTGAATTTGAAGGCTCAATTACAATACGTGGAACTGTACAAAGTGGATTTTCAGTAATAGCAAAAGGAGATATATCAATTGAAGGGCCCGAAGGTGTTTCAGGCGCAAAATTAATTCGGTCACTAGATGGTGATGTCTTTATACGTGGTGGGATTTTTGGCCTCGGTGAAACACAAATAGAAGCAGCAGGTAGTATATTTGTTAAGCATGTAAATGAAGCCAATTTAGTTGCAGGCGGAGATATTAATATCGGATTTTATTCGCTAGGTTCCAATTTGAAAGCGCATTCTATATTAGTGGATGAACGTAAAGGGAAAATTATAGGCGGAAAAGCAGTAGCAAAAAATACAATTGTAGCTGCCATTTCAGGTAATAGGTTAGAACGTAAAACAGATTTAATCATTGAAGTAATCAATAAACAAGAAAGCTACGCACTAATTCAAGATAAAGCGGGAATTTTAAAAAACAAGCAAGAAGAAATTATACAGTTAGAATCACAAATATCGAAGCTAATGGGGATGCAGCACCAATTTAATAAACAACAAATCGCAGTGTTTGAACAAACAAAACATAAGCTAAAAATGCTAAAAGAAGAGACAGTAATGCTAGACCAAGAAATAAAAATATTAATGAACGATCTTCGTAATTCAGGGAAAGAAGAAATTACGATTACTAAAGAAGCTTATCCTGGCACATTCATTCAAATCGGAAAAAAATCGTCCATGTTATCCAAACTAACAAAAGGAACGTTTGTCGTAGAGTTTGGCGAGTTGAATGTGTAATTTTATGAGTGAATATTAACTTTATCATTTTATTGTAACGGCCTTATAACATATATAAATATTATGAATTGAAAGGACAGGCGACCACTTTGTGCGCCTGTCCTTTTATCGTCTCGGAATAAGTCATTCAGTGCTTTTCTATTTTTGCCAACGTTCTGCGACTTTTCCTTTTTTTCGATCACGATGCAGTAAAAATCCTGCAAAAAAACCGAAACCAATGAGAAAAAATAGAATACCAACAACAAATTGAAGCCAAATCCACGGAAATGGATAAATTAATACACCGAACAATGTATCACGCATAAATTTAATTCCAGCAGCGGCCATTATGCCTGGAATTAATAGGACGATGAATGCAGCCATTCGAGCCATGTGCTTACCTCCTAACACTTAACATTAATTGTACAATGAGTAAGAGGAAAGTCAAGAAAACACCGGGAAATCTGTTGAGAGGAATAATAATTTGGACAATCAAATAGTTTGAAAATTCTTAATTAAAGCACTGCGAATTATAATAGTTGCTTAAAAAACAATTTGAAAGTATTGTAAAAATAAGCATTAAAAACAATAGTTTTACAGTGTGCTATTTTTCGTTATTTGAGCTAATTATTTCATTACTAAGAAAGTAAACGCTTTCTTTACGTTGAAGGGGGATTTTGAAAATGGAAATTTTCAAGTACATGGAGAGATATGATTACGAGCAATTAGTATTTTGTCAGGATAAAGCATCAGGTTTAAAAGCCATCATTGCGATTCATGATACAACTTTAGGGCCTGCGCTTGGGGGATCGCGCATGTGGACTTATGCGTCAGAGGAAGCAGCGATTGAAGATGCATTGCGATTAGCAAGAGGTATGACTTATAAAAATGCAGCAGCGGGGTTAAATTTAGGCGGAGGCAAAACAGTCATTATTGGCGATCCGTTTAAAGATAAAAATGAAGAAATGTTCCGAGCACTTGGACGTTTTATTCAAGGCTTAAATGGACGTTATATTACTGCAGAAGATGTAGGTACGACGGTTACAGATATGGATTGTATTCACGAAGAAACAAACTATGTTACCGGAATTTCTCCGGCATTTGGTTCTTCTGGAAACCCTTCACCTGTCACTGCTTACGGTGTCTATTTAGGCATGAAGGCAGCGGCTAAAGAGGCATATGGTCATGACCATTTAGAAGGTCGTACCATTGCCGTACAAGGATTAGGCAATGTAGCATATACATTATGTGAGTACTTGCATAAAGAAGGGGCCAAATTAATCGTAACAGATATTAATCAAGAGGCAGTAAAAAGAGTTGTTGATGCGTTTGATGCCACTGCGGTGGATCCTAACGATATTTATAGTCAGGATGTAGATATATTCTCTCCATGTGCACTTGGCGCTATTATTAATGATGAAACAATCCCACAATTGAAAGCCAAAGTAATTGCTGGGTCAGCTAATAATCAGTTACAAGACTCACGACATGGGCAATTGTTACATGAGCTAGGTATTGTTTACGCACCAGATTATGTAATAAATGCTGGTGGTGTTATTAATGTTGCAGATGAATTATATGGATACAACCGTGATAGAGCAATGAAGCGTGTTGAAACAATTTATGATAGCATTTCGAAAATATTAACCATTTCAAAAGAACAAAACGTTCCAACCTATTTAGCTGCCAACAAACTGGCAGAAGATCGAATTGCTAGAGTAGCTAAATCTCGTAGTCAGTTTTTACGAAATGAAAAAAATATTTTGAATGGTCGCTAATTCTATATTAAAATGGTAAAGAATGTTTATTTGCTCTTTTATGAATGAATAAATATTGAAATGTAAAATAATTAACATTTTCTGCCCTTTCGGAGGATCATTTGAAAGAGTATTTGAAAAAATGAAAGGGAGTACGCAAATGTTAATTTGTTCAAGGGGGTACTCATATGGCACATGAATATGATGTTGTGATCGTAGGCGGGGGAACAGGTGGTTATGTTGCAGCTATTCGCGCGTCTCAACTAGGTTTAAAAACAGCTATTGTAGAGCAATCAAAACTTGGTGGAACGTGTTTGCACAAAGGCTGTATACCGAGTAAAGCACTACTAAGAAGTGCAGAAGTGTACCGAACAGCTAAACAAGGAGATTTATTTGGAGTAGATGTTGCCGGTGTAACTTTACAGTTTACTAAAGTACAAGAACGTAAGAATCATATTGTTCAAACGTTGCATGCCGGTATCGAAGGTCTAATGAAAAAGGGGAAAATTGATGTTTACAACGGAATAGGACGTATTTTAGGTCCGTCTATTTTTTCACCGATGCCAGGTACTATTTCTGTAGAGATGGCAGATGGATCTGATAATGAAATGTTACTACCGAAAAACGTCATCATTGCAACAGGTTCAAAACCTGCAGTGTTAGAAGGCATACCTTTTGATGGACAAAGTATTCTTAATTCTGATGACGCTTTAAATTTACAACAATTACCTTCATCTATGCTCATCATTGGCGGTGGTGTGATCGGCGTTGAATGGGCTTCCATGTTATGTGATTTTGGTGTTGAAGTGACTGTTGTTGAATATGGTGAGCGTATTTTACCGACAGAGGATATAGAAATTGCTAAGGAAATGACAAAAGCACTGACGAAACGTGGCGTTAAAATCATTGTTAATGCTCGTCTACAAACAGAAACGCTAGTAGTCGATAATGGAGTGTCTATCGCCATATCCACTGATGCTACCTCGACTATTTATCATGCAGAAAAAATGCTTGTATGTGTTGGACGGACTGCGAATAGTTCAGGCATTGGTCTCGAAAATACGGAAATTACGTTAGATCGATCATTTATTCAAGTCAATGAACATTTCCAAACGAAAGAAAGCCATATTTATGCAATCGGTGATGTGATTGGTGGCATGCAATTAGCCCATGTTGCATCGCATGAAGGGATAGTTGCTGTGGAGCATATTGCCGGTCAACAGACAACACCGATAAATTATGCTAATATTGCTCGTTGTATTTATTCTTATCCAGAAGTGTCTAGTGTTGGATTAACAGAGCAGCAAGCAAAGGAACAAGGCTACGAAGTAAAAGTGGCAAAATTTCCGTTCAAAGCAATTGGAAAAGCACTCGTATATGGGGATTCAGATGGCTTCGTAAAAATGATTGCCGATAGTACAACAAATGATTTACTAGGGGTTCATATGATTGGACCACATGTTACCGATATGATTGCTGAATCTGCTCTAGCCCTAATACTTGATGCAAGTCCTTGGGAAATAGGTCAAACTATTCACCCACACCCATCATTAAGTGAAATTATGGGAGAAGCAGCACTAGCAATAGATGGCAAGGCAATTCATTTTTAAAGCTCAATACGAAAGGGGATATTCGTATGATAAAACATGAAGATTTAGGATTAACGAACGAAGATGTACTTAAAATGTATGAAACTATGTTACTTGCAAGACGAATTGATGAACGTATGTGGTTACTAAATCGAGCAGGTAAAATACCATTTGTCATTTCGTGTCAGGGGCAAGAGGCTGCTCAAGTAGGTGCAGCATTTGCACTCGACAAGACGAAAGATTATATAGCGCCTTACTATCGTGATATGGGTGTAGTATTGCATTTTGGCATGACTGCACGTGAATTAATGTTATCTGCATTTGCAAAGGCAGAGGATCCTAACTCCGGTGGTAGACAAATGCCAGGACATTTTGGACAAAAGAAAAATAGAATATTAACTGGCTCATCGCCTGTTACAACGCAAGTCCCTCATGCGGTTGGTGTAGCACTTGCTAGTAAAATAAAGCAAGAGGATTTTATTACGTTCGTAACGCTTGGTGAAGGATCTTCTAACCAAGGAGACTTTCATGAAGGTGCTAACTTTGCTGGCGTGCATAAATTACCTGTAATTATTATGGTAGAAAATAATCAGTACGCGATTTCAGTGCCGGTAGAGCGCCAACTTGGATGTGCCAAAGTGTCAGATCGTGCAATCGGATACGGAATGCCGGGTGTTACAGTTGATGGTAAAAATCCATTGGAAGTGTATAAAGTTGTGAAAGAAGCAGCAGATCGTGCGCGACGTGGGGAAGGTCCAAGTCTTATTGAAGCAGTAACCTATCGTTTAACAGCTCACTCTTCAGATGATGACGATCGTCAATATCGTACGCCAGAAGATATTGCAGAAGGGAAAGCAAATGATCCGTTGACTTTGTTTGAACAATATTTAATTGAAAGAGGCGTAGCCACAACTGAAACAATCGCACAATTCAATAGTAAAGTAGCGGATATTGTCAATGAAGCAACAGATTACGCAGAAGCGGCACCATATGCACAACCAGAAGATGCACTGAAACATGTTTATGCACAGGGAGGTGACGCGTAATGGCTGTAATTTCTTATATTGATGCAATTAATTTAGCAATGAAGGAAGAAATGGAGCGAGATGATCGTGTCTTTATTTTAGGAGAAGACGTTGGTCGAAAAGGGGGGGTATTCAAAGCGACGGCAGGTCTTTATGATCAGTTTGGTGAATATCGCGTACTGGATAC
>DEQI01000364.1:12993-14421 GCA_002360295.1 Planococcaceae bacterium UBA3370 | reverse complement strand
CCCTTAGCTGAAAGCGCGATTGCTGGTGTGGCAATAGGGGCAGCGATGGTTGGTATGCGACCAATTGCTGAAATGCAATTTGCTGATTTCATTATGCCGGCAGTCAACCAAATTGTTTCAGAAGCAGCAAAAATTCGCTATCGCTCGAACAATGACTGGTCATGCCCGATCGTTGTGCGTGCGCCATTTGGAGGCGGTGTGCACGGCGCATTATATCATTCTCAATCAGTAGAGGCGTTATTTGCTGGAACTCCAGGATTAAAAATTGTTATCCCGTCAACACCGTATGATGCAAAAGGTTTGCTAAAGGCTGCTATTCGAGATGAAGACCCTGTCCTATTTTTCGAGCATAAACGAGCGTATCGTTTAATTAAAGGAGAAGTACCAATAGAGGATTACACATTACCGATTGGGAAAGCTGATGTTAAACGTGAAGGGGATGATATTACAGTTATTACGTACGGGCTCTCTGTACACTTTGCGATGCAAGCGGCAGAGCGCTTAGCTGCAGATGGAATTGAAGCGCATATACTGGACTTACGTACTGTCTATCCATTAGATCAAGAAGCGATTATTGAAGCAGCGTCAAAAACAGGAAAAGTATTACTTGTCACAGAAGACAATAAAGAAGGCAGTATTATGAGTGAGGTAGCTGCTATTATTGCAGAACATTGTTTATTTGAGTTAGATGCACCGATTAAACGCTTAGCTGGCCCAGATGTACCTGCAATGCCTTATGCACCAACAATGGAGAAGTTTTTTATGATTAATCCTGAGAAAATCGAGCGAGCAATGCGTGAGCTTGCGGCGTTTTAAAGGAGGAGGATTCATATGACTATTCAAAATATCACAATGCCCCAATTAGGTGAAAGTGTAACAGAAGGTACGTTAGAGCGTTGGCTTGTAAAACCTGGAGATAAAGTGAATAAATACGACCCGTTAGCTGAGGTCATAACAGATAAAGTAAATGCTGAAATACCGTCTTCATTTTCAGGCACTATTCGTGAACTTGTAGCGGTAGAGGGAGAAACATACCCAGTAGGCTCAGTAGTTTGTACGATAGAAACAAATGATGCAGATGTTGCGCGAGCTCCTGAAACGAAATCAAATATTAGTTCAGCTATTTTAAATGCAGGTGTTCAACGCAAAGAAGACCCTCAAAAGCTAGCTGAAAAATCAAGTGAGCCTAGAGTACAACAGAATAAAGCGAGATACTCACCGGCTGTTTTGACATTAGCACGAGAGCATCATATTAACTTAGAACTAGTTAATGGTAGTGGTTTAGGTGGAAGAATAACACGTAAAGACATTCAGGCAATCATAGCATCTGGCAAAATGCCATCGCAGGATCAAGAGAAACCGAATGTGAATGGTTTACATGTTGAACAGCAAGCTTCTCAGCAGTCTGTACAACAAGAAATAACGAAA
>DEQI01000364.1:7392-12929 GCA_002360295.1 Planococcaceae bacterium UBA3370 | reverse complement strand
CGTGCTATTGCAAACAACATGCTTCGTAGTAAACATGAAATCCCACATGCTTGGATGATGATCGAAGTAGATGTAACAAATTTAGTAGCTTATCGTGATTCAATTAAAGATGAGTTTAAAAAACGCGAAGGCTTTAATATAACGTACTTCTCATTCTTTATGAAAGCCGTTGCCCAAGCATTAAAAGAATATCCGATGATGAATTCGATGTGGGCTGGCGATCAAATTGTGCAAAAGAAAGATATTAATTTATCGATAGCTGTTGCAACAGACGATGCATTATTCGTTCCAGTAGTCAAACATGTAGATGAAAAATCAATCAAAGGGATTGCTCGTGACATTCATGAATTAACTCAATTAGTTCGCTCAGGAAAATTACGCTCAGAACATATGCAAGGTGGAACATTTACAGTTAATAATACAGGCTCTTTTGGATCGATTCAGTCTATGGGAATAATTAATTATCCACAAGCTGCTATATTACAAGTGGAAGCGATTGTAAAAAGACCTGTCATTATGAATGGCGGAATGTTCGCTGCACGTGATATGGTAAATTTATGTTTATCACTTGATCACCGTGTTCTTGATGGACTCATTTGTAGTAAATTTCTAAATAGAGTGAAAGATATACTCGAAAATACTAGTTTGGACACGATGTCAGTCTACTAACCTTTAATAGAAGCCCTTAATTTCGGGCTTCTATTATTTTATTTTTCTTTATTGTCTGAAGTTTCTCATGTAAAATACTATTTAGAAAAAGGTGAGGAGGGAAGCTATTTAGCGTCCACATGTCAACTAACATGAAAGAAATCGAATTTCCATCTGCTAGCTATGATGAATGGAAAGATCAGGCAATTAAAGCGTTGAAGGGAAAACCTTTTGAATCATTATTTACGAAAACAATTGAAGGTGTAACACTTAAACCCCTATATACACAAGAGACTTTAGTAAAAAAATTGGGTGATCAACTTGAAAAACAAGTGGCAACGATTCGTACTTTAAAAACTCCATATACTTTTGAAGTAGCTCAACAAATTTACGGTGACACTGGTAAGCAATTTATCACTAATTTAGAAGATAGCCTAGCTCGAGGCAATGAAATTATTACAATTGATAGTCGTGTTTCATTTGAATGGAGCGATGAAATTTTAGATAAATTAGCAGATTTTTTAACTGAATATTCTTTTAAAATATCTATTTTGGATGAAAATGACCCACTTTTATTAGCTCTAGAAAAAATTGAGCCTAGTAAAAAAGAAAATGTAGAGGGCTTTGTTGTTTCTGAGAAAGCGATTACATTATCTGATTTCCCAAAAGTGCGCACTTTAGTAGCAAATACAGTGAACTATCATAACCAAGGTGCCAATGTAGTTCAAGAGCTTGCTATTGCATTAGCAGAGGCAAGCCATTTAGCCAAACAAGAGGCAAGTTATGAAGCATTTGCTTCAAAATTCTTTGTGAGTTTTGCTATTGATACACAATTCTTCACAGAAATTGCTAAAATACGTGCTTTTAAAGTTTTGTGGAAAGCGTTTGCACAAGGCTTTGGAGCTGAAGCCATCGCTGTACCAATTATTGCTGAAACATCGGTCCGTAGTTATTCGAAGCTAGATGTTTATGTCAACCTTTTACGCGCTGGTAATGAAGCATTTGCTGCTGCTATTGGTGGGGCGGATCTATTTACTGTACATCCACATGATGTATTAACAAAGCCGACCGAGCAATCTATCCGTATTGCAAGGAATATTCTGCTATTAACGAAAGAAGAGTCACATGTTTTAAATGTTATGGATCCAGCAGGTGGTTCTTATTTTATTGAATCATTAACGGCAGATTTGGTGAAAGAAGCATGGGCGTTATTTATCGAAATTGAAGAAGCAGGCGGATTAAATGCTTTTAACATGAACGAAAAAATTGACAAAATTCATACTATACGAGAAAAAGCAGTTCAAACTCGCAAAAATTCTTTAATTGGTACGAACATTTACGCAAATCCTGTTGATAAATGTCCAACTGAAGAAAACGCACAATTTGCAGATGTGAAACGTGTAGCTATTCCATTTGAAAAATTACGTCACGCTTATGCAAAAATTGATTCAAAATTCGCTATTTTAACATTTGGTGAATTGAAAAACTTTAAAGCTCGTGCAGATTATGTTGCTGGCATCTTTGCTACTGCAGGTGTAGAAGTAGTTCAATCTGGCGCAATGGATACAATTGAAGCTACACAAGCATGGTTGAAAAATGCCGAATATGATTATATTGTCATTGCAGCAAATGATGAGGATACGAAAGCAGTTGTACCAGAATTACTTAAAAGTAAACGTCCATCACAAATTGTGGATGTAGCAGGTAAATTTAAAGATGAGGAAGCTGATTGGACTGCAAACGGTCTAAATGGTTTTATTTTTGCAGGACAAAATATCATCGAAAAGTTACATGCCGTAACTGCTAGCATGAAGGAGGTACAACGATGAACACCAATTTCAAATCTGTTGTCATCGAAGAGGTACTACAGGCAGAACCATTGCAAGCCACAAGTACGTTTATGACAAACGAAGGCATCGATGTAAAAAATGTTTATACAAAAGAGGATGTCAAGGACACGAAACATTTACAGGATGTGGCAGGGATTGCACCGAATACACGTGGACCATACCCTACTATGTATGTAGCGCGCCCTTGGACTGTACGCCAATATGCAGGGTTTTCAACAGCAGAAGAATCAAATGCATTTTATCGTCGTAACTTAGCGATGGGGCAAAAGGGTTTATCGGTTGCTTTTGACCTTGCTACTCACCGTGGCTATGACTCCAATCACCCACGTGTTACTGGAGATGTTGGTAAAGCAGGTGTAGCCATTGACTCTGTAGAAGATGCGAAAATTTTATTTGACGGTATTCCATTAGATCAAATGTCTGTATCGATGACGATGAATGGTGCAGTGCTGCCAATCTTAGCATTTTACATAGTTGCAGCTGAAGAGCAAGGAGTTACACCTGATAAGCTTGCTGGTACAATTCAAAATGATATTTTAAAAGAATATATGGTGCGTAATACGTATATTTATCCACCAGCAATGTCAATGAAAATAATCGCTGATATTTTTGAATATACAGCGAAATATATGCCTAAATTTAACTCGATTTCAATATCGGGCTATCACATTCAAGAAGCGGGAGCAACAAACGATATCGAGCTTGCTTATACGCTAGCAGACGGTCTTGAATATGTGCGTACAGGATTAAAAGCAGGTATTGATATTGATGCATTTGCACCGCGTTTATCATTCTTTTGGGCAATAGGTATGAACTATTACATGGAAATAGCGAAAATGCGTGCTGCTCGTCGTATTTGGGCACAAATGATGTCTACGTTCAATCCGAAAAATCCTAAATCTTTTGCGTTACGTACACATTCTCAAACTTCTGGTTGGTCATTAACAGAGCAAGATCCGTTCAATAACGTCACACGTACGTTAATTGAAGCAAATGCAGCAGCGATGGGGCATACGCAATCATTACATACAAACGCCCTTGATGAAGCAATTGCTTTGCCGACAGATTTCTCAGCACGTATCGCGCGTAATACACAATTATTCTTACAAGAAGAAACAGGAATGACGAAAGTGATTGATCCATGGGGCGGTTCTTACTACGTAGAAAAGTTAACGGAAGAGCTGACAGAAAAAGCATGGGCATTGATTGAAGAAATCGAAGCACTAGGTGGTATGGCAAAGGCGATTGATACAGGATTACCAAAAATGAAGGTTGAAGAAGCGGCAGCTAAACGTCAAGCGAAAATTGATTCGAAAACGGAAACAATTGTCGGTGTCAACAAATACCGTCTAGCTGAAGAAGAACCGATTGATATTTTAGACATTGATAATGATATCGTACGTCAACAACAGATTGATCGCCTAGAAAAAATGAAAGCAAATCGTAATGAGGAAGAAGTTCAAAAACATTTAGACCGTCTTACAAAGGCAGCTGAAACTGGTGAAGAAAATTTACTTGCAGTAGCAGTAGATGCAGCTCGTGCTCGTGCATCACTTGGTGAAATTTCTGATGCTATTGAAAAAGTATCTGGACGTCATAAAGCGATTATCCGTTCGATTTCAGGTGTTTATTCTTCAAACTTCTCGGATGAAGAGCAAATTAAAGAAGTGAATCAAATGACTGAGGAATTCTTAGAAAACGAAGGGCGTCGTCCGCGTATTTTAGTCGCCAAAATGGGACAAGATGGTCATGACCGTGGTGCAAAAGTTGTTGCAACAGGCTATGCTGACCTTGGTTTTGATGTCGACATTTCACCATTATTTATGACGCCAAAGGAAACAGCGCAAATGGCTGTTGAAAATGATGTTCACTGTGTGGGTGTATCATCGCTTGCAGCAGGTCATAAAACATTAGTACCAGAATTAGTCGCAGAACTTAAACAATTAGGTCGAGAAGATATTATTGTCATTTGTGGTGGCGTCATTCCTGCTCAGGATTACGACTATTTATATAATGCGGGAGCAGTAGCAATCTTTGGACCTGGTACAGTTATTCCTGTATCAGCACAAAAAATAATTGAAGAAATTTATAAACGATTAGGCTACGAGGAAGTGTCAGAATAATGGATGAGCACTTGGGACAAAAAGAAAGTGCATTATTTGTAATGGACGGTGTAAAAGGTGGGCATGACGGTATGAGTTATTTGGCACCCAAAAAATTCCGTAAGAAAAAACAAGAGTCACTTCATATCCCGAGTTTAGCAAGCGAAGTACGTGCAGGCAACCGTACTTCGCTGTCAAGAGCTATTACATTAATTGAAAGCGCCAACGTAACGCATAAGGAACAAGCCCAAAAGCTATTGCAAGAACTACTTCCGTATACTGGTAACAGTATACGAATTGGCATCACAGGTGTTCCTGGTGCAGGTAAAAGTTCCTTTATTGAGGCGTTTGGCTCTATGCTTTGTGACATGGGAAAAAAAGTGGCAGTGCTTGCGATTGATCCAAGTTCGTCTATTTCTGGCGGTAGTATTTTAGGCGACAAAACACGTATGGAAGAGTTAGTGCGGAAACCAAATGCTTATGTTCGTCCTTCTCCAAGTGCTGGTACACTTGGTGGTGTTCATAAAAAAACACGTGAAACGATGTTAATTTGTGAAGCTGCAGGCTACGATATCATTTTGATTGAAACAGTGGGTGTCGGTCAAAGTGAAACGTATGTACGGGGAATGGTCGACTTTTTCTTATTGCTCGTTTTAACGGGAGCAGGGGATGAATTACAAGGCATGAAAAAAGGGATTATGGAACTTGCTGACGGTATAATCGTGCATAAAAGTGATGGAGATAATGTCCGTTCAGCTCGAAAAACTGTACAGGAATACAAGCAAATCCTTCATTTCCTACAGCCATCTACTCCAGGTTGGATGAGCACTGCTTTACCGGTATCATCACTTGAAAAAACAGGACTTGATCAGACGTGGGACATGATTGTGAAATTTACAGAAACGGTTCAACAATCTAAATTTTGGACCACTCGTCG
>DEQI01000364.1:6614-7175 GCA_002360295.1 Planococcaceae bacterium UBA3370 | reverse complement strand
CAAATAACAGATAATTGTTGATTGTAGTGAAGGCTGGGCGACTCCTTGGGGATTAGCGTCCCAGATGAGACCCCGCAACGCAGTGAGGAGGCTCAACGGACGCCCCCAGGAAAGCGTCCCAGCCGTAACGGAAATCAACCTAGCTAATGCTAATCAGTTGTTTTTGCTCATAATGAGTAATATGTAAGTGACTTATATAAAATTTATTAATTTATTAAGAAACAGTTCTTTGCAGATAACCAATTGTACTGCTATTATAAAGTGGTATGAAAGGAGAATTTTACTTATGAATATGGACTACGATTTATTTATGCAACAAATTACAACAACAGCACGTGCTGAAATGGAAGCAGCAGGATACGAACAACTTCGTACACCTGAAGAAGTGGAAGCAGCGTTCGCGCGTCCTGGTACAACTTTAGTCATGGTGAATTCAGTTTGTGGATGTGCAGGTGGTATTGCCCGTCCTGCAGCAGCACATGCCGTGCATTATGATAAACGTCCAGACTATTTAGTAACTGTTTTTGCTGGTCAAGATAAAGAAGCAACTGCAGCAGCGCG
>DEQI01000364.1:2366-6534 GCA_002360295.1 Planococcaceae bacterium UBA3370 | reverse complement strand
GAAATTGGTCGTCATGAAATTGAAGGACATGATCCAATGTCAGTAGTCACTAACTTGCAAGGTAATTTCGAAGAGTTCTGCGAAGAAGTATAATGAAAGAGTACGTGTCTTGACTATACGAGACACGTACCATTCATAAGATAATAAAATAAGAAATACTAAGTTGGTAACAATTTAATTTTCTGAACAGTGTAAGAAGTTGATATTCTCTGATTAATAAATCGTGTATACGGCAAAAAGCTAGCTTTAGGTTATATAATCGTAAATAAAGCGCTTTCTATATAAAAATTTTACCTTATCTGTTATAGTACAATAACGAAAAATAGTTTCTGTCTTTATAGTAGAATGAAATTATTTTATGATGTTTAATCCTTTCATAAATGAATAGAAATATAACTTGTTTTTTCGGAATATTATTAAAATGAAAATAGTTGTAATTTTGCGAATAAGTTAAGACCATTACATGAGTGTTAAATAAAAAAAGATGCGAAATAATCGCATCTTAAGTAATTATCCGAACATAGCTAAGCCCATTGCAATTGTAGAAATTAACATAATCGCTACCATAGAGTAGACAACGATTTTTTGGAATTTTTTATTGCTCATCCTTATTCGCTCCTTCTTTTATCTTTAAATAGTTTATCAAATTTGAAAAAATTCTCAAGTCCTAGCGATTTAAATGATTGTTGAAGCAAATAGAATGTTTTTTGTATCCAATTGAAGGGGAGTTCACATGATGGAAAAAGTAGACCATATTGGGATTGCAGTACGAAATATCAATGAAAGAATTACATATTACACGGAGACACTGGGACTTAAGCTATTAAAGCTTGAGGAAGTAGAATCACAACAGGTAAAAGTCGCTTTCATTGATGCGGGTAATGTGAAAATTGAGTTATTGGAGCCAATGAGCGAAAAAAGTGCAATTCATGGCTTTTTAGAAAAACGTGGAGAAGGTATTCATCATGTTGCATTTGGTGTAAAGGGTATTCGTGAGCGTATGGCTGAGTTACGTGAAAAAGGTGTACGTCTTCTTTCAGATGAGCCTGGACAAGGAGCTGGAGGAGCTGAAGTCGCATTTTTACATCCGAAAGACTCATACGGTGTCCTTTATGAATTATGTGATAAAAGTGGAAAAGGGGAATGATGATGACAACGACTATGGATATGTTCGATAAAATTAATGAATTGTACGATCGTAAAAGCATTATTGACTTAGGTGGTGGTGATGCTCGAATTGATAAACAACACGAAAAAGGAAAATTAACTGCTCGTGAACGTATTGATTTATTAGTTGATAAAGGCACCTTCGTTGAAATTAACCCGTTCATTACACATCGTACAGTTGATTTTGGTATGGATAAATTAGAAGGTCCTGGTGATGGTGTAGTTACTGGATTCGGTAAAGTAAATGGTCGTCATATTTATTTATTCGCACAAGATTTCACTGTATTCGGTGGTGCACTGGGAGAAATGCACGCCAAAAAAATAGCTACAGTAATGGATTTAGCTGCAAAAAATGGCACACCATTCATCGGTATTAATGATTCCGGTGGTGCACGCATTCAAGAAGGTGTACTTTCACTTGATGGTTATGGTCACATTTTCTACCGTAATTCTATTTATTCTGGTGTCATCCCACAAATCTCAGTCATAATGGGACCGTGTGCTGGTGGTGCAGTTTACTCACCTGCTATTACAGATTTCATTTTAATGGTAGATAAAACTTCTCAAATGTTTATTACGGGTCCGAAGGTAATTGAGACAGTAACAGGTGAAAAAATTTCATCTGAAGGTCTAGGGGGTTCAAAAGTACACAATTCGATTTCGGGAAATGCTCATTTCCGTGCAGCAAATGAAGAAGATGCGATTAAGCAAATTCAAGATTTACTTTCTTATTTGCCACAAAATAATAAAGAAAAAGCACCAAAAGTAGAATATACTGCCGGAGATGAGTATCGCTCTGAGCTTGTGGATGTTGTACCTATAGATCAAACAAAATCGTATGATGTACGTAAAGTAGTTGAACTTGTAGTGGATGAAGGTTCCTTTATGGAAGTTCAAAAAGAATTTGCCAAAAATATTGTAGTTGGTTTCGCTCGTATTGCGGGAGAATCTGTAGGTCTTGTATGTAATCAACCTAAATTCTTAGCAGGTGGTTTAGATATTGATTCATCTGATAAATTAGCTCGATTTGTACGTACTTGTGATGCATATAACGTGCCAGTGATTACATTCGAAGACGTATCTGGTTTCTTCCCGGGTGTAAAACAAGAGCATGGTGGTATTATTCGTCACGGAGCTAAAATTTTATTTGCTTATTCAGAAGCGACTGTTCCAAAAATTACAGTCATTTTACGTAAAGCTTACGGTGGTGCGTATGTGGCGCTTAACTCAAAATCTATCGGAGCTGACCTAGTATTCGCTTGGCCAAATGCTGAAATTGCGGTTATGGGTGCTGCTGGTGCTGCAAACATAATCCATGCTGGCGAAATTGCTAAGTCTACTGACCCTGAAGCAACACGTGCTCAAAAAATTGAAGAGTACAAGGAGAAGTTCGCAAATCCTTATGTTGCTGCATCAAGAGGGATGGTAGATGATGTCATTGACCCACGAGAAACACGTATTAAATTAATCCAAGCATTGGATATGCTTTCTACAAAACATGAAGAACGTCCATACAAAAAACACGGTAATATTCCTCTATAAAGGGCAGTTGAATAGTCATTTTATAATGTTTCATATGCGACTAATGTTGGAGCAATATTCTTGAAAAAGGAGGTGTCGGGAAAGTTTTTACTTTCTGGCACCTCTTTAATTTGGAGATAAAAGATGCAGGTATTTTTGAGCGTTGTTTAGCTCTAGCTTTCAGCGGTCGATGGAGCAAAATAATTAAAATTGGAAACATTTAGACTTTAATACGTATTCATATTAAACTAATAGATAGAGGGGGAGTTTAAATGAACTGGAAGCAATTGCAACAACAATCAGAGCAATTTCAGCTTCAATTATTACAAGTAAATAAACGTCAAAAACAACAACAAGCAATCGAACAGCAAATTTTACATGCAGAGCGAAATATAGATAGCTATGAGCGACAGTTAGAAGAGGTGAGAAGGCAATTAAATAAAATGGATCAATTTTCGTTTGTAAATTTATTTCGTACTTGGACAGGGAAGCAAAGTGAGCTATTAGAGCAAAAATTTGATGTAGCTGCTACGAAAGAATTAAAGCTCATAGAATCACAGCTTATGCTAGAAGATTTACAACATGATTTGATGACAACGCTAAATAAAATAAAGGCAATGAATGTACCTTACATACAACAACAACTTGAAAAAATAAAGAGTCAAAAAGAAATATGGTTAATGCAGCATGCTCCGAAAATAGCCAAACGTTTAAATGACTTAGCCGAGCAAAAATTATTCGCGAAACAACTGAAAACAGAAATATTAGAAGCGATTGATGCAGGAAACAAAGCTTTACATACTTTAACTGCGGCAAGTCGATCATTAGCAGATGCCAAATCATATTCTACCTGGGATACTTTTTTCGGAGGTGGATTGATTGTTACGGCTTTAAAACATGAAAAACTTGACCAATCGAATACGTCTATACACAAAGCACAAATCGCATTACAACGCTTCCAAAATGAATTACTTGATATTCAGAATATGAGCAAGAAGTCACTTGAAATTGAAGTAGATGGATTTGTTAAATTTGCTGACTATTTCTTTGATGACATATTTTCTGCTTGGTCAGTACATTCGAAAATAGCCACGGCTGCAGATCAAATGAGAAGAGTATTAGATGATATATCCAATACACTTTATGAATTAGAAACGAAATTAGCCTACACAAGTGAACGAGAGCAAGAAATTGAAGAACAACAGCAAGCAATTTTGCAGACTCAAGATGAAACGTTGTTTTTCTAAATGTGGAAGCGTACAATAAAAAGTATATTTTGTAATAAAGGGGTTTTATGAATGAGCCGTTTAGTTGATGAGTTTTTACAATTAGTACAAATTGATTCTGAAACAAAGCATGAGGAAGTCATCGCACCAATTTTAGTTGAAAAACTAAAAGAAATGGGATTTGATGTATTCCAAGATGATGCCCATACACGCAATGGTCATGGAGCAGGAAATATTATTGCCACTTTAAATGG
>DEQI01000364.1:0-2338 GCA_002360295.1 Planococcaceae bacterium UBA3370 | reverse complement strand
GGATGTTGAGCCAATTTACTTTACAGTGCATATGGATACAGTTGTCCCTGGGAAAGGAATTAAGCCAGAAATTCGTGAGGACGGCTATATTTATTCAGATGGCACAACAATTTTAGGTGCGGATGATAAAGCTGGCATGGCGGCACTATTTGAAATGGCACGCCGTTTAAAAGAACAAAACATCGAGCATGGTACGATTCAATTTATCATTACAGCAGGAGAAGAAAGTGGTTTAGTGGGTGCAAAAGAATTGGATCCATCACTTATTCAAGCTAAATACGGCTTTGCAGTAGATAGCGACGGAAAAGTAGGGGGCATCGTAACAGCAGCACCTTTCCAAGCAAAAATTTTGACAACGATTTATGGTAAAACTGCCCATGCAGGTGTTGCTCCTGAAAAAGGAATTTCAGCTATAACAGTAGCTGCAAAAGCGATTGCACAAATGAAGCTTGGCCGTTTAGATGAGGAAACTACAGCAAATATTGGTCGTTTTGAAGGCGGACAAGCGACGAATATCGTCTGTGATGAAGTGCATATTTTAGCTGAAGCACGTTCAATAGATGAAAATAAATTACATGCCCAAACAGCACATATGAAAGAAACATTTGAACGAGTGGCATCTGAAATGGGGGCTCGTGCGGAAGTGGAAGTGAAGCTAATGTATCCAGGCTTCCGAGTAACAGAAGCTGATCAAGTAGTGCAAGTAGCAATGGCTGCTGCCAAAGCGATTGGTCGCGAGCCGCAATTAGGTACTTCTGGAGGCGGTAGTGACGCAAATGTGATTGCAGGGTTTGGCATTCCAACTGTGAACTTAAGTGTAGGATATGAAGACATTCATACAACAAATGAACGTATGCCGATAGAAGAGCTTGAAAAATTAGCTGATTTACTTGTTGAAATTGTTAAAAATACGACCAAATAAAAAGTAAAAGGAGCTCTTTCGATGGGGTTTGAAAAAGCGGTAGTATTCGGATGTGGACAAGAGGAGTATGCTGTACCAGTTGAACAGGTTGTTTCAATTGAAAAAGTAGAGCATATTACACCTATTCCTCATTTACCAAATTATTTATTAGGTTTTACACGTATGCGCGGAGAGTTAGTACCCGTTATTGATTTTGAACGTATTTTATATAATCGTCCAAGTACAGGTGAATTAATACGGATTATCGTACTGAATACAGATGTTGTTAATTACGGTTTAGTTGTATCCGACGCGCGTGAAATCATTGATTTTGAAGACAGTGATTTACGCCAAATGGGCTTAGTAAATTATGCGAAAACACAATATTTCACAGCAGTTGCCAATTTAGAAAATCGGATGATCACTTGCGTCGATCCTAAAATATTAGTGAATTCATTAGAAGGTATTCGTGAAATTATCGAATATTTACACAAAATGCTAGAAAATGAAGAAGTGAATAGTTAAGGCATAAAAATCGAATCATATTGAACATTTTAAAAAGCACCATAAAAGGCAGCGGTCATTTTACCGCTGCCTTTTTTACATATGATTTTATTGAGTTTCTACTGTGCTCTTTCACTCTATAATAGTTAGCAACTTTTTTCGGATAGGGTCGTCTAAATTTTAAATAAATTGTTTTAATATGGAGGGTACTCATATGTTTTATCGAAGAAAATATTATGTTGTAAAAAATGAATTTGTAGACAAATTTAATAATCACTTTAATGAAACCAATTTACCCAATCAATTAAGCCACGGTAGTCGTCTAATTGGTAGGTGGATGAAAGCAAATGATGATCATACTACAGAAATTTTTGCTATTTGGGAATATGATCATTATGAGGCTTATATTGAAATTGAAAATAATATAAAAGCAGATATCAATCACGTAAATAAAATTAAAACATGGTATGAAGAAAATGGTGGTAGAGAAAATGTTTTTTCGAAATATATATTACAAGTTAAAAATGAAGAATTGATTTCTACAGTAACACTGTAATTATGATTCATATATATAGCGATTTAAAACAAGGGGTTGGGAACAACATCCTATCTTAAAAAATGAGAGGTATCATTATGTGGTTAATATTAGGACTCTTTGCTATAGTAGCTACCTTTATAAATCTTGCTATGTATACAACAGGTAAAGATTATAAACTTGCGATGGCAATAGCCTTATCATTTACAGCATTAACACTCTGTGCAGAACATAGCCTTGTATCTAATTGGGTAAAAGGAGAAGATTGGTCAGCTTTAATGGATGTTGTACCTGGGATGGAAAAGGCATTATGGTTTTTGACGATTGTTTCCATTTTACTAAATATAACACCTATATTTTTAGAATTTAAAAATAAAAAATAATACTTACTCGGGTTC
>DEQI01000361.1 GCA_002360295.1 Planococcaceae bacterium UBA3370 | reverse complement strand
GCTACTGTTGTGGCTTTAGAACGCTTATATAGAAAAGACAACAAGTTAGTAGCCTATGCTTTTACATTCATATCGATGGAATCTGTAGAAAAATTTGATCTAGATTTAAATGATAATGAACAAATGCTCGATTTTTTTGAGAATCGAGTATATCAATATGCTAACAGTGGCGAAATCGAAATCAAATATACACATACAGTTAATCTGGCTACTAAAAATGAAAAGCTAGTTGGACAAAATGAATGTTTTTTGTTATTAGAAAATTTATATGATAATAAAGGTACTCCATTATTAATCAATAAGTTTTATATACCACAGCAATTTGCAAAGATAAAATTAAATGTATTTGAATAATGTAATAGCCCGAACTACCTTTTAACTCGGGCACTTTAAAGGATTCCTCTCACCAGTTTACAACATTGGTGAGAGGAATTTTTTTTATTGCTACATCTGTATATAATTATAGGAATTGATTGAAGCACCATTTTCTTAGAAGGGTATGCATAGCGAGAAAGAAAAAGAGAAGAATGATCCAATTAATAGGATTAATTGACACAGAATGAAGGCGACTAGAATTGAGTGGTTATCGATGGAAGAAGTTTCTACCCTCGCAATTCATCATATAAATCACATACACTACAATAATTATTTCCATCCTGTGTTTTATTGTGCGTTTTCTGATGTGAAAACGTATAAGTGCAATAAAAACTGATTTAATAAAAAAGCTCTGTTAAAGGTTGATGTTGAAAATTGATACCTTTCAAATAATTATTTATAATAAGAACAAACATTCTTATTGGGGGGGTTCAACGATGAGTAAAGCGTTTAGTAATTTATTAAAACATATCGATAAATTATCGCATACAGATAAAGAACGAGTGTTTCAATGGGTGAAACGCTATGTTGAACCTTCCTCAACTGTTGATGGTCGCCTAATCGATGAAATGCGAGAAGTGCGTTATAAAGAAGGCTTTGAGTGCCCTCATTGTACTTCTGAACACATTAATCGATTCGGTAAAGTTAATGGTCGTCAACGATATCGCTGCAAGGCTTGTCGTAAAACATTTATGGATACTACAAATACAATTCTTTACCGCACTAGAAAAGGCAATGAATGGATTACTTTTGTTGAATGTATGTTTAAAGGCTATTCTCTGCGAAAATCAGCAGAAATTGTAGGAGTTACTTGGGTTACATTATTCTATTGGAGACATAAGTTGTTATCGGCTCTTAAACAAATGGATTTTGAACAATTTGATGGAATCGTTGAAGTGGACGAGACTTATTTTTTGTATTCTCAAAAAGGGCAACGTGGCATAAGTGAACGTAAACCACGTAAGCGAGGCGGTAAATCTAAGCACAGAGGTATAAGCAAGGAACAAGTCTGTGTTCTAGTTGCTAGAGACCGAACAAAAGCAACTGTTTCAAAGATAGCCTGTATGGGGCGTGTTGTGAAAACCAAAGTTGACGGTATGATAGGCTCTAAACTAACATCAAATAATGTACTCGTAACAGACGCTTGGAGAGCCTATAAAACGTATGCAAATGAAAAAGGAATTGAACACTATCGCATTAAATCAGACGATGGAAAACACGTTATCAAAGGTTTGTATCATATTCAAAATGTAAACGGACTCCATTCACGTTTAAAACATTGGATACATCGTTTTAAAGGTGTAGCATCTAAATACCTTGATAATTACCTAGCTTGGTTCTTATTTGTAGATAGTCATAGTAATGAAAGTACAAAACACAATATCAAAGAATTTCTTTTGACATCCTTTGTTTTTGAAATGACAGAAACCTATCGAAGCTTGAGGTTATCGAAATTCAATGTGTAATGCTCATTTTAATGATTGGGGCTTTAATGGAAATATTGATATTTTCCCTTAAAAGTAGGGTTTAGAAAAGAGTGATAAAATGAGATGCCAAATTTATCAATCGTCTATGGAAGATTGGAAAGAATCCATTCCATTTGATATGAATATAAATATTAACTATGTTTATGATTGTTATTTTCCGGAGTCGGATGGAATGCCTATTGAAGTATTAAGTTTATGGATGAGAGAGAGCCAATCATTCCCTCTATACTTTTGTGTACAAGTAGAAGAATCATTTGTAGAGAAGTTTGAACAAACAAGTGTACATCATAAAATAAAACAATGTACGAGTAAACAATTTAAAAACGGTTATTTGGTAGCTATTATTGAAGTTATAAATAGCGAACAATTCTGCGGTATTTTCCCTTTATTAAAAGTTCTTAGCTGTATGGATGATATCGTTTTATGGTCAACTCAAAAAGACTGTTTTTTAGTTGGCGATGAGTTAAGAGAGGAATCATTATTTACTCAAATTCCTATAGATATTAATCTCCAAGAAGGGCATACAGTATATTATTTACCGAATGCTGCGACTTATCTTGCTATTTTTTCGAATGATTTAAAGTTTTCTACACTTAAAAATGTAAGTAGCTTCTTACCTTCTTCTGTGCTTCCTATTTTAGATAATGATGATTAACATAGTAGCTATAAATATCTTGTAAAAGCCATATAGAAAGACGAGAAACACTTTTAAAGAGGTTTCTCGTCTTTTTGGTATTTTGGTTTATAGTCAACTTGGTGAGTCTTCATAAAAACAACAATTAAATTTAACAGAGCCAATAAAAAAAACGCCCGTTAGATAAAAATCTAACGGGGTTTTTCTTTTATTACCTTGGAGAGCAGTAAGTCCACCACATCAAGAAATTTAGCAAAACTACACTTTCTAAGTGGTGGATTAATTTCCAGTGAATGTTCCGTAAATAAGAAAAATGACTTATATTAAGGAATTCTCGCCCAAAAAGATAATACATTTTTTTGATAAAAAATATTTATTTGATGTATTAAAATGAAAAAGTCAGTTAACACTGATACTCATAAACCTAGGAACTCTTTTGCAAGGTGAAGCAGCGAAATGGTCGATGTAAAGAAGACCTCCATGCTTCAGCGGATGCCATATAATCGACTAATATCAACATCGCAAATGAACGTAATGGTACGGAGCATAGCCAGCCATTCGCTTCGTTTGTGCGGTTTTGTATGAATACGATTTTCTCGGCGAATCCGTTTTTTTCTTTGCCAATTTGGAACTATGGTTTTGACCGGTTTTGTCGGTACAAAACATGAGTTAATAAAATATTATCGAAAAGAGGAATACTATTATGAGCGGCTATAACGCAGTACTAGCAAGAAATATAGAAAATGCTCCAAGCGGTAACGGATTATATTCACACACAGTAGCATTTTCTCATTACAATAACCTTTCAGCACAATTACCGATTGATCCAAAAACAGGTGAATTAGTAGCTGGCGGTATTAAAGAGCAAGCTGAACAATGCTTTAACAATATTAAGGCAATTGTAGAAAGCATTGATCATGTGATGAGTGATGTTGTGAGAATTACAGTATTCGTTAAGGATATTAAAGACGTGGATGCTGTAGATGAAGTATATAAAAAATTCTTCCCAACATATGTTCCAGCACGTACAACAGTGGCAGTGGCAGCTTTACCAATGGATGCTTTAGTGCAAATCGAAGCACTTGTGTCAAATGGTGAAGGGACAATCCCAAATGCACCACAAGCAGGGGATTTAATTAAGCTTACAAATAACACACCAAATGCGCCAACATGTGCACTATCTACACAAACTGTTTCTTTCTCTCATTACAATAACCTTTCGGCACAATTACCGATTGATCCAAAAACAGGAAGATTAGTAGTTGGCGATGTAAAAGAGCAAGCTAGACAGTGCTTAAAAAATATTAAAGCAATTTTAGAAAGTATCGATGTTCCTTTTGATGATATTGTAAAAATTAATATCTTCCTTAAAGACCTTTCAGATACTGAAGCAGTAAATGAAGTATATACAACATTCTTCCCAGATTCAGCTATCGCTAGAACTGTAGCTTATGTTCCTGCGCGCACAATAATTGCTGCTTCAGCATTACCAATGGATGCTTTAGTACAAATTGAAGCAGTCGTGTCACACGGAGACGGTACACCTCCACAAGCGATTGAAGATAGACATGGCATTGTTATCAAGGCAAACAACACTGAAAATGCACCGAAATGTCCTTATTCTACACAAACAGTAGCATTTTCTCATTACAATCACCTGTCAGCTCAATTACCAGTAGATCCTAAAACGGGCGCAGTGGTTGCTGGTGGTGCGAAAGAGCAAGCTGAACAGTGCTTAAAAAATATTAAGGCCATTATTGAGAGTATTGATCACAAACTCGAAGATGTAGTAAAAGTAAACATCTTCCTAAAAAATATGGCAGATATTGATGCTGTTAACGAAGCTTACGCAGCATTCTTCCCAGGTGGCACTCCTGCACGAAGAGTCGTAGGTGTTGCAGCTTTACCTAAAGATGCTTTAATCCAAATTGATGTAGTTGTATCAAATGCTGAAGGAACAGCTCCGCAAGCATAATAGACCTTTATTTGTATAAGATGATGGATGTAAATCTTAGTCTTATTTAAAAGGGACTTTCCAAATGAAAGTCGAAACAGCTATCGCTTTTTAGAAAAGCAAATGAAATAGCAGTTCATACAGTTCATAGCAATACCCACTTTCCCTAAAAAGGGGAAGTGGGTATTGTATTTTATGAAGAACCCTTCATACGATATGTAACGGGTGTTAGTTGTTCCCATTCTTTATATAGTTGTTCTTTTAATAAAGGAATAAACATGGTTTGTCCATGTTTATTAAAAAATAGCTATCGCCCATATGGTAGGCTGCATGTTGAATGATGCCATTCGTATCTTTCCATACAATAATATCTTTTGGCTGTAAGTTTTCATCTAGTACCTCAACATATTGAGAAAGGGCAAATAATACAGTAGCAAGGCAGTTAGCACCTTGTACAGTACCAAACTTATTGGCAACAGGTAAAAGAAAATCCTCGATAAATGGCGGCAACGGCTCACATTCGCTATTATCCCACCATTCATGCACCATCGTTAGTAGGAATTGCTCCTTACAGTTTTTATTCCATTGTTCCCACATTGCTCGTTGAATGACGATTTGTTCTTCAATTATATATTCAGGCTGCACACTACTCATATTTTCAAAAAACGTTAAAGGAAATATAAGTCCTCTATGACACTAATGGAGCTGCTTGTGCACGTCATGACTAAAGAATTCATTCTTATGTATGACAAGAACATCTTTGAAATCAATAGTGAATGTTGAAGGTTTTTGAGATAAAAAGAATAAATCTTTAACAGGAACATAGTTTTCAATTCAATTGTCTATAACCTCTATTGATGGTTTAATTTTCACACTTACACCTCCGAACCAGTAATATGCATTGTTTTATAATTGTTCTTCATAATTATAGAAAAAGACTCATAGTTTAATAAAGACGTAGCAATGACTCAGAAGCAACATATGATGTAGGTGATAATAACTATTTTTGTGCCAGTACTAGCGATATTGAATTAATATAACTAGAGCAAAAATAATAAATTCACCTCGCCAACGATTAAACTTGGTGTGGTTTTTTTATGGTAGTAAATTTCTGAAATCCTATAAGTTAGCGAACGGTCTATTCAGACTTAAAAAGTATCTATGACAAAATATAAGACTAAAGGGGTGCTTAATGAATTGAGTTAAAGCGAGAAAACACCTGTTCACATTGGGATGATTTTAGTGTACAGTTTAGTTAAATATGTTACAGGAGGTATTATATGGTTAAAATAAAAAGTTTTGGTGTTGCACTGACAGCTTCAGCTTTATCTTTAAGCTTGTTAGCGCCTGTTGGACAGGCCTCAGCAAATACGAGTGAGCCACAAGAAATCCGCATTGTTGTTGCTTCTGCTAATACGGAAGTAACAAAAAAAGATTTAATTAAAAAGTTTCATGAGCTTTTCCCTAATAAATTTAACTATTTAACAGAGAATGACTTTTATTTACACACAGGTCATTATTTTGTTGAGGATGAAACTTTGCGTTATTCATTAAGTTTTTCTAAAACAGTTAATGGTAAAGAAGAATATGGAAATATTAATTTTTATGGGGAAGATTTAGACGTGGAGTACTTCTCGTTTGATTCGCAAAATAAAGCGGATGCGCTATTCCCAGGTAAAATCACAAAAGATGAAGCAGAAAAAACGGCGATTGCTTTCATACAACAAATGTATAAAAGTACCGATTATGAGTTAGATACTAATGCGTATCCGTATGATTATTGGAGTGGCAGTTTACTGACAGAGCCAATCAGATATTCATTTAACTTTGTGAAGAAAAAAGATGGGGTAGAAATTGCGAATGAAACAATGAATGTAACGGTTTTAGGGAATGGTGAGATTTCTAGTTTTTATAAAAATATTAGTACTGTCAAATCTCCAACTTATGATGATGTAAGTAAAGTGAAGAATAAAGACGAGATGTTGCAAAAATTCAAAGATAGTCTGACAGTAGATTTACAATATCAAATAAACACGAATTATCGAACTGGAAAAACCGATGTAAATCTTGTTTATCTCCCTTCTACAAAAAGCATTAATGCCATTACAGGGCAGTGGCAAGAGGCAACGGGGTACATGGTAACAGCTCCAAAAAGGACTACTATTGAAAAAATAACAACAAGTCCGCTACAGCCGAAATATAATAATATTACAACTGAAGAAGCGAAGAAGATAGCAGAAGAGTTATTAAGTGTTGAATCGGATAAAGTGAAGTTAGCGATTCAAAGCGTAGATGAATATGAAAATAATGGGAAATCGATTATATCAGTTCAGTTTATGTACTCCTATAAAAATGGAGGATATGGAACGAATCTTGAATTTGACAAGCAAACAGGAGAAATCATTCAATATCACAATATTAAAGACAGTATTTTAGATGAAAATGGAGAAAAACAAGATAGTGCTAGTAAAATAACAGCGAATGAGGCAGAAGCAAAAGCTATAGCGTATCTTACAGAATTTGTTCCATCGTATTTACAAAACTATGCAAAACCAATGACAGAGCCGTATTATGAGGAGGAGCAAGGTACGTACCATTTAACTTTCCCTCGTATTGTTAATGGCATAATGGTAGCAGGTGATTCTATTAGTGTAAGTATAGCTGATGATGGTACATTAAATAGCTTGTATATTAATCAGGCAAATGTTGAGAATTGGCCTTCAATTGACAAAGTCATTTCAAATGAAGAAGCGAAGAAATTATATCAAGAAGCATTAGATGTAAAATTGAGTTATGTGAACCAGCCGAAGCAAGATCATTATGATTTAGTATATTCACCTATCGTGAAAGATAAGGAGTGGAGTTACTTAGATGCTAGTACAGGACAATGGACTGGTGTAACTCAACAAGAAACGGTTGACGTATCACATCCAACTGCAAAGGCCGAATTAAACTATTTAATTAGTAATAATATATTAGAAGTAAAAGATGCGAAAAACTTTAATGCTAATGCATCTATCTCCAAAGGAGAAGCACTAAAAACGCTTATTAAATCTTTAACTTATTTCTACGAATATGATTTTAGATATAATAGAGAAGGTAGCAGCGTGTCATATGGCGATATAGATTCAAAACACCCACTCTATTCCGTAGTAGAGCGTGCCGTTGCTATTGGAATTCTTGATTTCTCTAAAGAAAGCTTTGATCCTGATGCACCGTTAACACGTGAAGAGCTTGCGGTATGGCAAGTGCGTATTTTAGATCTTCAACAAGCTGCGAAGCATAGTGAAATTTATAAAGTAGGTCTTGAAGACGCTGACAAAATTTCAGCAGAGTATGCGGGGCATGTAGCATTAGTGAATGCGATGGGCTTATTAAAAGCCGAAAATAATCACTTCTATCCTAACCGTGAAGTATCCTATGCAGAGTTAGCAGTATCAACAATTGCGCTAGCTTATGAGTTTGCTCAAAAAGGTTCCTACTTACGCTACTAATCATCATTCATAATGGATCCCTTTTATCATCCGACAGCAGTTTTGGATGGTAAGAGGGATTTTATTATTTAAAAAAAGTTATATTTTATACCGTTAATGATAATAATATGTTGAAAAAAGAGGTGTAATGATGGATCGGATAGTGAAAGTGAAGAATATTAAAATTAAACATTTAAAAAATGTACAATTTGGAGAGATACAGCTGCCTGTTAAATTTACCGACTTAAAAAAATCAACAGTTGTCGGACTTTATGGGCAAAATGGTTCGGGAAAAACTTCGGTTGTGGATGCCTTTAAAATCATTAAACAATTAATTTCTGGGTGGGTTAGTGATACGAAGCTACCGAGTGTTGAACGTCAGTACATTCATATTGAGAAGGACACAATGCAATTGACTGTTGATTTTATCGTAAAAAATACAGGAGGCGAGTATTTTCTACAATATGAAGTACATTTAAAAGCAGGGGAAAAGCATCTTTATCCTGTGACTGAGCGGCTAAGCTATCGTGAAAATGTACGAGGAAAACGAATGAAGGTGTTACTCTCAAAGGAAGGTAATAATCTACATATCCGAACTACACCCATGTATAAATTGAAAGATGAAGAGCGTATTCAACTTTTAGTGGCAAACCAGCTAGCTGAAAAAGAATGCGTATCTTTTGTATTTCATAAGGAGATAAAATCGTTACTGCAGCAAAAGCTTGAAGAACATGAATGGATGCTAATTGAAAATATAGCAACTGATTTTAACCGAGATTTGCATATTATTAATAATGATAATATTGCGCTTATTATGACGAAATATATTATGCCATTTAGTGTGTATCTTGATAAACGGAGAGGATTTATTCCATATAATTTGGAGACACCTGCCATTTTGCCAACAGAATTATTTCATACATTAAGTGCAGTGATCCACCAAACAAATAAAGTATTATCAATGATTGTTCCAGGACTTGAGGTAGAAGTTCATAAAATATCTGAGCAAATGTTAGATGACGGAGAAGTAGGTATTCGTTTTGAGTTTTTATCTAAACGGGGAGATCGTAAGTTGCCATTAAGGACAGAATCAGAAGGAATATTGAAAATTATCTCTGTTTTAAGTGCTTTAATCGCAGTTTATAATAATCCGAATGCATGTGTTGTTATTGATGAGCTTGATTCCGGTGTTTTTGAATATTTACTAGGGGAATTGCTCACAATTATAGAAGAGAGCGGTAAAGGGCAACTATTTTTTACATCGCATAATTTACGACTACTCGAAGTACTTTCCAATAAGAATTTATGGTTTACGACGACCAATGAAAATAATCGTTATATTCAATTAAAAGGGATAAAAGCAGTCAATAATATGCGAGATGTCTATATACGAGCAGTGCAGCTTGGTGGACAAGAAGAAGAGATATATCAAGAGACAAAAACGTATCGGATTAAAAGGGCATTCAGAAAAGCGGGAGAAACGTATGACTAAAAAAGTTATTTTAGTAATTGTTGAAGGTCAAACGGAGCAGGAAGTGTTTCATGATTATTTAGAGGATCGTTTTTCACAAATTGATGTAAGGATTGCCGTACAATACGGGGATATTTTAAGTGCATGGAATGCGAAATCAGAAAATATAAAAAAGAAAATGGGACAAGTGATTAAAGATTATTTAACGAAATATAAGTTATTATCGCGAGATTTATTAACGATTATCCATGTGACAGATGCAGACGGTTGTTTTGTCGAAACGAAGTATGTCATTGTGGACAAAGACAAAACACCTGGACATTTATATACAGATGAAGCGATTTATGTAGTGGATGATAAGAAAAAACAAGATATTGAAGAACGGAATGAGCTTAAATCGAAGCATATACGAACATTGGCAACAGATCAACTATTTAAAGTAAACAGAGTAGCCATTCCGTATCAGCTATATTATTTTTCTACTAATATCGATCATGTATTATGGGATGAACGCAATGCCAAGCATGAAATAAAGGTGGAAAAAGCAGAGCAGTTTTTAGAAAATCTTGAAGAATCATTGGAAGATTTTTTCAAGAAAATATCCACTATTAATTTAGCCTTGCCGTATGAGGAAAAGTACGAAGCATCTTGGAGTCAATTGATGAATGATGTGAATTCGTTGCAGCGAAATACAAATATGCCCCTATTATTTGAATGGGTAGATCAGTTATCTTTATGATAAATAAGTAACGCATAAAGAACTTAAAAAAGCCCTCTAGTTTTGTATTGTACCTAGAGAGCTTTTTTACTTACTTTTTCAATTTATATTCCTTGTTAGTACCGTCATTAAAGCGTACATCTAAATCAAATTCTACATAATCCTCAGATAAATTGAATGCTTTTAATACTTGTGATATAACATCACTATCCTGTGTAGAAGAATCAAATGTGAGTGATGCTAAATAGGGCTCTAGCTTTTCATAAGCTGCATTCCCTTTTAAGTGTTCATTCTGAATATGATCTTCAAATTCGGCCTCTACAGCAGATGCTTCATTTTTAAATTCCGCTTCAAACTTTTGTGCATTCGCATATTCCACATCTAAAGAAAAATGCGTGAAATTAAATGGATTGTTTTCTGTATTAATCGTAGTATCTGTTACGATTTCCTCCGTATCATCTACATTGGTAGGTGTATTCGTTGGAGCATTCGAATCCTCTTTTGCTTTATTGCATCCAGTTAATAAAACTAAACTAAAAAATACTACAAAAAATGCCGTCCTTTTTTTCATACATATACCCTCTCTTTCTCCTAATAACTAGTATCACCATACCCATTTTCTCCAATATTCATCCCATATATAACATGTATTTCAAATTTTCATCATAAACTGTAAGAACTGTTTTGATGATAGGAGGAGCAACTATTCAAATACATGTTGTGACGCCAGGTGAGTCTTTATGGAGTATTGCACAAGCGTATGGAACGTCTACTCAAGTTATTGTGCAGGCGAACCAAATTTCAGAACCCAATCGGCTTGTTATAGGGCAAGCACTTGTTATACCGATTTACGGGAATTTTTACATGGTTCAGCCGGGCGATAGCTTATGGTCGATTGCACAAAAATTTAATATGAACTATTTGACGTTAGCACAAGTGAATGGACTTAATCCCAATCAGCCATTACCTGTTGGATTAAGGTTATATATTCCACCGATTGCTAAACGAAATGCGGAGTCTCTGGCCTATATAGAACCACATGGAAATACAGTAACAGAAGCATTGTTAAATCAAGAAAGGGAAGCCAGTCCGTATTTAACGTATGTAGCATTATTTAGTTATGAAGCAAAAAGAGATGGGACATTAAAACAACCACTTGTTGGAGATATTCCAGAAGTAGCTCATCAATCAGGTGCAGTGATGTCGATGGTTATCACAAATTTAGAAGAAGGAAGTTTTAGTAGTGATTTAGCAGCCGATATTTTGCAAAGCAGAGCCGTACAGGATCTTCTTTTTGACAATATTCTTGTTGAAGCGAAAAAACTAGGCTATGTCAAAGATATTCATTTTGATTTTGAAGCATTGCCAGCAGATCAACGTGAGGCGTATCCTGAATTTTTAAGTAGAGCAGTAGAAAAATTTCATCCAGAAGGGTATTTAGTTTCAGCTGCTTTGGCACCTAAAACAAGTGCTAACCAGCAAGGAATTTGGCAAATTGCCCATGATTATCAGGCTGTTGGTAATATAGTAGATTTTGTTGTATTGATGACCTATGAATGGGGTTACATTGCGGGCCCGCCAATGGCAGTATCTCCAATTAATGAAGTGGAAAAGGTTATCAATTATGCGCTGTCGGTAATGCCTGCCAGCAAAATCATGATGGGGCAAAATTTATATGGGTATGACTGGCCACTGCCTTTTGTACAAGGTGAAACACGTGCTCAAACAATTAGTCCTCAAAGGGCAATTGAAATAGCTAAAAATAACAATGCGGCCATCCAATATGATACGAATGCACAAGCACCGTATTTTTCTTATGTAGATACGGAAACGGGCAAATCACATATTGTTTGGTTTGAAGATGCTCGATCTATTCAAGCTAAGTTTAATTTAATAAAAAAATACAATTTGCGAGGTATAGCGTATTGGCGTTTAGGATTACCATTCCCACAAAATTGGCTACTACTTTCGGATAATTTTAATAT
>DEQI01000197.1 GCA_002360295.1 Planococcaceae bacterium UBA3370 | reverse complement strand
ATCAGGTGCATCAGGTCCTTCTCAAACACGTGGTGGTGTAAATGGAATTCAAGTAGGGTTAGGCTCTCAGCTTGCAGCAATAGATACGATTCATGGAAGTAGATCATTACAATCTACAGGACGTACATTAGATTTGGCGATTTCAGGTGAAGGTTTCTTCATGGTTGCTGATTCAGAAGAGTATGAGGAAGCTGCTGACGCTGGTGGACAAGGTACGGCTTTAGGTACGGTGAAGATTAGTTATACGCGAGCTGGGAACTTTTATATGGATAAAAATGGTTACCTTGTAAATAGTGACGGGAAGTATTTAGTTGGTTACGCAAATACAAATATCGATGAATATGATGCGCCAGATCCAGATAATAATGTTTCGAATTTTGATGCAGAAAAGATTACGGCAGATGCTGGAACAAACTTAATGCAAGATGGTCAAATTATTGACCCTACTACCGGAGAGGGTGCTATCCAACCAATCCGTATTCCTACAACTGCGGAATCCATGTCAATTGGTCAAGATGGAACAATTTCTTTTGTTGATTCAACTGGAAAGCTACAATATGCAGGTACGATCGTATTAGGTAAATTCCCTAACGCTGGAGGTTTGGAAAAATCTGGAGGTAACTACTTCAAGGAAACACAAAACTCAGGTAATGTATATGTTCAATTAGCTACCCAAGATGGTATAGGAACTATTCAATCAGCTTTTTTAGAAATGTCTAACGTAGACTTATCTGAGGAGTTTACAGAAATGATTGTCGCTCAACGTGGTTTCCAAGCAAATACACGTATTATTACAACTTCTGATGAAATTTTGCAAGAACTAGTTAACTTAAAACGATAATTCAAACTTCGTAAAATAAACTCATTGCAAGGGAGGGTCGGGCCGGCTCTCACGTGACCCGGCCCCATTTCAATGATTGAACTCACTCGCCTAAATGGCAAAGCATTTTCTTTAAATGCTTTATACATAGAAACAGTTGAAGCTTTTCCTGACACAACTATTACGCTTACGACTGGGCGTAAATTCATAGTTTTAGAAACAGAAGAACAGGTGAGACAAAAGGTGAATGCCTTTTATCAACATATACAGCTTTTATCAAACCCGCATCTACGAGGTGAAGAAGATGAAGAACAATAAAGTGTTAACAGTAATGCTCATCATTTTAGTGTCCATCACATTACTGGGTGTTGTGCTCTTTGTATTGTATACACAATTAAACAAAGAGCAAGGAACATTGGAACCGACAATTGATGAGATTCTGGCGGCGTCAGTTGATGTGCCTGAGATTACAACGAATTTAGCAGATAAAAAATATGTCCGTTTACAATTAAAAATTCAAACAACTAGTGAAAAAGCTGCTGAAGAATTATCGAAACGTGATTTCCAGGTAAAAAACATCATTATTCAAGAGTTATCAGAAATGACGCAAGAGGATTTGAAAGGCAAAGAAGGGAAAGTTTTGTTCGAAAAAACTTTGAAAGTCCATATTAATGATCTAATGCAAGTGGGGGAGGTTAAACAAGTTTATATAACCTCCTACGTCATTAATTAAAGAAACATCTTTGAAATGGAGGTGGGCAAATGGCAGGAGATGTATTGTCCCAATCCGAGATTGATGCGCTCTTATCCGCGATATCAACTGGAGAAATGTCAGCAGATGACATGAAAAAGGAAGAGGAAACAAGAAAAGTAAAGGTATATGATTTTAAACGTGCTCTTCGTTTTTCAAAAGACCAAATCCGAAGTTTGACCCGTATACATGAGAATTTTGCCAGATTACTAACTACGTTTTTTTCTGCTCAGTTAAGAACGTATGTACAAATTACTGTAGCATCTGTAGACCAAATACCATTTGAAGAATTTGTTCGATCTATTCCGAACATGACTTTGATAAATGTATTTGAAGTACCGCCTTTAGATGGTAATATTTTAATGGAAATCAATCCAAATATCGCTTATTCGATGTTAGATCGATTGATGGGGGGAACAGGTGCTAGTCATAGTAATGTCGATAATTTAACTGAAATTGAAACGAAAATCATGACCAATTTATTTGAACGTTCATTTGATAATTTACGAGAAGCCTGGGAAAATATTGTAGAAATTGACCCGATGCTAATTGAGCTTGAAGTAAATCCACAGTTTTTACAAATGATTTCGCCAAATGAAACCGTTGTCGTTATTTCGTTAAATACAATTATCGGTGAAACGACAGGTATGATTAATATTTGTTTACCACACGTCGTCCTAGAGCCGATCGTCCCGAATTTATCGGTACGCTACTGGATGCAGGCGAATACGAAAGAGCTTTCACCAGGGCAATCTAAAATGCTTGAAACGCGAGTAAAACAATCAGAACTTCCTGTTATTGCAGAGTTAGGTTCGACACAAATATCAGTGGAAGATTTTTTAACGATGCATTTAGGGGATGTAATCCAATTGGATCAAAAAATCGCCGATCCATTAACATTAAAAGTCGGTACTTTACCAAAGTTTACGGTGCAACCAGGTAAGCTTAATAAAAAAATGGCAGTCCAGATTATCGACCCTTTGAAAGGAGGAGACGAAGATGAGTGATGAAATGCTCTCTCAAGAAGAAATTGAGGCTCTATTAAGGGGCGAGACGTTGGAGGATAAAAACTACTTATCAGAACAATCCGCAACAGTAATTGAGGATGAAATTATTGTAGAAGAATATTTAAGTCCACTTGAACAAGATGCATTAGGTGAAGTAGGGAATATTTCATTCGGAAGCTCCGCTACTGCATTATCGGCATTACTAGGACAAAAGGTGGATATTACAACACCAAGTATTTCGATGATTAATCGAAATCGTTTAGAAGAGGAATTCCCACATCCTTATGTGGCAGTCCAAGTTGAATATACGATCGGTTTATCCGGTATGAATTTATTAGTCATTAAACAATCAGATGCTGCGATTATCGCTGATTTAATGTTAGGTGGCGATGGGTTAAATCCGAAGCCAGAATTGGGAGAAATTCAATTAAGCGCTGTACAAGAGGCGATGAATCAAATGATGGGCTCAGCAGCGACATCGATGTCTACAGTATTTAATAAAAAAGTTGACATATCGCCACCATCGATTGATTTAATGAATATTTCTCAAAATGAGGGCCGCGACAATATACCTGAGGATGACCTTTTAGTACGTGTATCGTTTAGATTACGTATTGGAGATTTAATAGATTCAAATTTAATGCAATTATTACCTTTAAACTTTAGTAAAAAGATAGTAAAGTCATTAATGGGTGAAGTTGAAGAATCGGCACCGATAGAACCTGCACCTCAGCAAGCGATAACACAGGCACCGCCAGTACAACAGCCGGTACAGCAACCAGTGCAACAAGCTGCACCACAACCGCAGCCAATGTATCAAGAGCCAATGTACCAACAGCCAATTCAACAGCAGCAGCCGGTATATCAGCAACCTGCTCCAGTTTATCAAATGCCACAGCAACCAGTAAATGTGCAGCAAGCTCAATTTGCTAGCTTTGACCAAGCGAATATTACGCAACAAGAAGCGCGTAATCTAAATATGCTATTAGATATTCCGCTTCAAGTAACTGTTGAACTTGGTCGAACAAAACGCTCGGTAAAAGAAATTCTTGAGTTATCAAGTGGCTCGATTATAGAGCTTGATAAATTAGCAGGTGAACCTGTGGATATTTTAGTAAATAGTCGTTTAATCGCTAAGGGTGAAGTAGTCGTTATAGATGAAAACTTCGGTGTCCGTATTACTGATATTTTAAGCCAAGCAGATCGCTTGAATAATTTACGATAGTTTTAAATTGGAGGAATCGACTATGTCAAAAAGAATTTTAATCGTTGACGATGCTGCTTTTATGCGCATGATGATTAAAGATATTTTAACAAAAAATGGCTTCGAAGTAGTTGGAGAAGCAGCAGACGGGCTACAAGCAGTAGAGAAATACCATGAGCTACGTCCAGATTTAGTAACAATGGATATTACGATGCCAGAAATGGATGGAATCGCAGCTTTAAAAGCGATTAAAGGAACAGATCCAAATGCCATTGTTATTATGTGTTCGGCAATGGGACAACAAGCGATGGTTATTGATGCAATCCAAGCGGGTGCGAAAGACTTTATCGTAAAACCTTTCCAAGCAGACCGTGTGATTGAAGCCATTCAAAAAGCGCTAGGTTGATTTTATGTTAGTAAAGAAATCATTACAATTATGGGTAGCTTTAGCCTTGCTTGTATTGATTGCTGTTGTAACACCATCTGAAACATATGCGAATGATGATGGCTATGTAGATGAATGTATAAAAGACCCATCATTGTGTAAACAAAACACTCCAACAGATGCCGAAACAGATCCTACTGAATCGGCATCTGTCAGTATGGGCCCATGGGAATACATAAAAATATTGTTATCACTCGTTGTCGTGTTAGCTTTATTAATCGGCGTGTTAAAGTTTTTAAACAAACGCAATTTAAACTATCAGCAAAATAGTATTGTTCGAAATATCGGCGGGTTATCTGTTGGTGCACAAAAATCTGTTCAACTATTACATATCGGTAATCAGTTATACATTATCGGTGTTGGAGATGATGTGCATTTAATAAAAGAAATTACAGACCCTGCTGAAGTAGAACAAATTTTAGCGTTTTACAACGACAAGCAAACAAGTATTGGAACTACACCATATATAGCAGAATTGTTGAAAAGAAAGTCTACGAAAAAAGTTGAAAAACAGGCTCAAAGTTTTGGGAATATATTAGATCAACGTTTGTCTGAAATAAAAAAAGAGCGAAGTGAAGAGTTGAGCCGTTGGACAGAAAAGGAGAGCCATAAGAATGAATGAATTTATCTCCATCTTTTCTGAATCGGACCCAACAAATGTTTCTACATCTATTAAATTATTAATAGT
>DEQI01000110.1:5003-7558 GCA_002360295.1 Planococcaceae bacterium UBA3370 | reverse complement strand
ACTTCATTAGAAATATCCTCAATTTGTAAAACTGTATGGAGAAATTTTTGTTGAGCTTCATTATCTTCCTGGTCTGTATTGATATTTTCATACAACCATTCGCTGCGGAAATTTTGGCCTGATTTTTCATGTAACATCCACAGGGGGCCGATTGAAAATGAATCAGGAATACCAATAACAGTTTTAGGTTCAGGTAAACCTACACGAATAGATCCTGCTGTCGATTCTGACATTACGATGTGAGTAACTCCTTGTTGCTTTGATTCAAATGTAGTTGTGGAATGACGATAAGATTGTATTTGCCTATTGATTGCTTCTATTATTTCATTCATATCATGTTGATTTAACCACAGGCTCCTACCTTCTACTAGTTGATGTTCCTCATGAAGAAACTGCTCAAACTCATTGGAATCATTGATTTCATATACCTCAAACAGACCTCCTTCAGTTAAATCTGCTGAAGTTAAATATTGATGTGTGTGAACTTGATAAACAAACACTATATTCGGTTCTATTAATAAGTAGATATACGGATAGTTGAGTTTCGATTTCAAAATAATCATCTCCTAGATTAAGTTAATTTCAGCTTCATTCCTCACTACATTGGCTTTCATTAATACATGTTTAGTAAGCATGAGCAAACCAAACTGTATATTTTGCATCATCCCCACAATAAATACATGAAGTCTTCGTTATTGCTGGATTAAAAGGGATATTACGTGAAGTGAATTTTGTCTCCTCTTTTACCCTTTCCTCGCATGTATCATCTCCGCACCATCCAGCAAGAATCCATCCTGGAATTGAACCGTTTTCCTTCGTAGCCACAATGTGCTGTTGCAATTGCTGTAAAGTGTCTATATTTGTATGAGAATGCGTGTCACGGAATAATTGTGCTTTTTTTAATAAGCGAGTTTGCATCGTTGTTAGCTCTGACTCTATTGCTGATAGAATGTCATCAAGCTGAACGGTTTGGTTTTCTTCTTCATCACGTGCTTTTAGTATTACTTGATTGCTTTCTAAATCACGTGGGCCAAGTTCAATGCGAACTGGGACACCTTTTAATTCCCATTCATTAAATTTAAAGCCAGGTGATTGGTCGGAATCATCCAGACGTACTCGAATTCCTTTGTTTTTTAGTGCAGTATAAATTTCATCAAGTTTCTCCATAATGCTAGGGTTCTTTTTCCATGGCCCCACTGGAATTAACACTACTTGAGTTGGGGCGATACGTGGTGGTAACACAAGACCTTGTTCATCACCATGAACCATAATAACGGAACCAATTAAGCGTGTAGATGTACCCCAAGATGTCGTGTGTACATATTGATGCTTATTTTCTTTATTTAAATACTTTATTTCAAAAGCCTCAGCAAATTTTGTGCCTAAATAATGAGAGGTACCAGCTTGAACAGCCTTCCCATTTTTCATCATCGCTTCTATTGAATACGTATTAACAGCACCAGCAAAGCGTTCAGAAGGTGTCTTTTCACCTTCATATACAGGAATAGCTAGTAAATCCTCAACCACTTCTTTATAAATTTGAAGCATTTGCATCGTTTCTTTCCTTGCATCGTCTTCATCTACATGAGCTGTATGACCTTCTTGCCATAAAAACTCTGATGTGCGAATGAAAGGTAAAGTTTTCTTTTCCCAGCGGAACACATTTGCCCATTGGTTGATTAACACTGGTAAATCACGATAACTTTTGATCCAATTAGCATATAAATGGCCAATCATTGTTTCGGATGTTGGACGAAGTGCTAATCGTTCCTCTAATTTTTCACCTGCAGCTTCCGTTACCCAAGGAAGCTCAGGAGAGAAACCTTCAATATGATCTTTTTCTTTTTCTTTTTCGAAAAAGGATTCTGGTATGAGCATTGGGAAATAGGCATTACGGTGACCGGTCTCTTTAAAACGACGATCCATTTCTTCTTGTATATGCTCCCAAATTTCATATCCATCTGGTTTGAAAGCGATACAGCCGCGCACCGGTGTATAATCCATTAAATCTGCCTTTTGGATTGTTTCGATATACCATTTTGAAAAATCTGCTTGCTGATTTGCCATTTTTCATTCCTCCATTTATTCAAAATAAAAAGCACAAAGCTGCCCTATGCATAAGGACGTCTTTGTGCGTAATCAACGTGGTACCACCTAGATTTAGTTTTAAGTGAGGCTTAAAACCCTTTAACGTTTTGTAACGGAAACGATTCGGTTATGTTTGCATAACATCTCCGTGGTAGGATTTCAGATAAGAAGTGGTGATATAGCTCTCAGCGAATGCTATATTTTCTGTCTCACAATTCTACCTTACTTGGCCACATCATCAATTTGATATTTCATACAACTTTAACAAAACAGGTAAACAATAGCAAATACTTTTACAATTATGCAATGAGTTATTTACTCTGTAACAGATCATTTAGCAATGATTGGAACCCATAACTCATTTCTTGGCTTATGCTTTGGCGCATAGTAGCATTCAATACATGGTAAAGGTGCAAGTTCATAACCGGAAGTTGGTACCCACTCTGAATAAAGTTGTTGCCAAGCCT
>DEQI01000110.1:4522-4940 GCA_002360295.1 Planococcaceae bacterium UBA3370 | reverse complement strand
TGGAATTTCTCCTTCATAACGCACCCCCATAAAATACGTAAATTCATCATCAGTAATCGCTGCTTCATTGCCACATACACCTAATAAACTTTCTAAAGTACATTTCGGATGTTCCCAAGCCATTTCATTTAGCTGATCTATATACCCTTCTTTTTTAGCTTTGCTCCAAAGTGTTGGAATCGTTTTAAACGCTTTACTTGTTTGTACTGGCATACCTCTTCCGACGATTGTTAATTCATATTCTATTTTTTCGATTCTGTAGTCCATTTCTATTTATCCCTTCCAGCTATTTTCTAGAGTTAGCGTGTATTAGAATATTCGGTCTAAAGTAGCTAATGAATTTTAAAAAACCATTAATAACTTTATTTAGAAATTTATTCTACAAATAAATTGAATTCCCTTTAATAAGCACAAGTTT
>DEQI01000110.1:1886-4444 GCA_002360295.1 Planococcaceae bacterium UBA3370 | reverse complement strand
GGTTGTAGCATGAGATAAATGCAATTTTATTATGAAGAAATAAATGGAGGGAAAAAATATGGCCTTATTCGATCCATCTACTTTGAAAGAGTGGTTGTCCCCACACTCGGTACAATGGTATAAACAGCTTGGTGAATTGCAAGAAAAGTACTTATATCCTTGGAATTCTACAGTAACTACACGAAATGGAGAATCGATCTTTGACAATGAAGTATTTCAAATTATTAAAAATAAGAAAGTAATAGATATTGGGTGTGGCCACGGAGAATTCACGTTGAAATGTAGTTTAGTGGCAAAAGATATAGTTGGTTTTGATGTAACCGATCAATTCATTCAGGTAGCTAAAGAAAATGATCAGTCCAATGTGTCATTTGTCATAGGAAATATTAAAAATGGCCTACCTTTCGAAAAGGATGAGTTTGATTGCGCCATTATTCGAAAAGGTCCTACCTCTGCCTACCCTTCTCTTAAAAAAATCGTCAAAAAAAATGGTAGCATTATAGGTCTCCATCCGGGAGATCAACAAGGTAAAGAGTTATCGGCTTTATTTCCAAATTTGTTCCATTATACAAAAGGAAGCCCCATATTGAATACGCTAAAAGAAAGACTTGCTGCTAGTCATTTTTCTTCCAGTAAGATTGAAGAAATCAATAGTATTGAAACAATACATTCTCCAGTAGATATCTTAAAATTATGCTGTTTTGGACAACAGCCGATTATATACGAAACATTAAAAGAAAACAGCTTAACTGAAATTACTGCTATTTTTGAGCAACATGCAACAGCAAACGGCTTACCTATTACATTTTCTCGTTATATCGTTCGAGCTATCATATAAATAAAAGCAGCGATGATTTCTTACATCTACGCTGCTAATCTAATTCATTAACATTTAATTGTCCAATCACGTCATATCCATTTTTCCAGCCCTTTGGTTGTATAATAATACCGGTCGAATAAGGTATATCACCTAGCAATAAATCTTTAGGAAAACTATGACCAATGATGACTCTATTTTTTCCTGCTTGTGGTGGTAACTCAAATAAACTATTTAGTTGATAAATAATTTGGTTTCTCTTTAAATCGGTCATATTTGAATCTTCACTTAAAGGCACTATATCCGCTAATGAATAATCAATTCGTATGATTTTATTTGGAAAGGCTAGCTTTGCCGTGTCAACTGCTCTACAAAAAGGACTAGAAATGATAAATGGTTCGATTGGTATTCCATTTTGCCTCATGACGTTGCCTATAGTAATTGCCTGTTCTTTGCCTTTTTCACTTAAATTCCTTTGCGTACTACAATCTTTGAAATTTACATTTTCTGTATCTTTCCCTTTTGATGCTTCAGCGTGCCTAAAATAGATAATATAACCACCATTCAGTAGCTTGTCGAATGTCATGTGAATCCTCCAATGCTGCGGTATTCATGAATTAGTCTATTATAGGTAAAGAAAAAATGTTCCTCATGCATTGTCTAACTTAACGCAGCACCATGGTCGATATGCCGTTAACTACGTGATCTTCAGCTGCGTTTCCCTATTTTAAAATGGTTTGCAGTAAATATCTCATTGTATTACCTACTCTCTATGCTTCCAAATTTACACTTTGAAATAATTAGTAACCTTAACTAAAAAACTGTATTTAAAATAGATGATCTAATCTTTCTTATAAACAATGCTTCACGCGAAGGATGTATTCTATTAGTTAAAAAGATACAGTACTTCTCCTTTAAAGGATCAAACCATAGGCTAGTTCCAGTGAATCCAAGATGCCCTATTATTTCATTCTCTCTTAAATCAGTAGAAAAGAAATCCCACCCCAAACCTCTAGGCTCGTTTAAATGGCTAGTATGATTTAGCATAGAGTAAGTTATGAAATGCTCGTTTAAAATGTTTAATCCTTTATAATAACCTTTTGACATGATCATATGGCAAAATTGGACTAAATCATTCGCAGTTGAAAACACGCCAGCATGCCCAGCAATTCCCCCTAATATTGAAGCATTTTCATCATGAACACTCCCTTTTAAACAGGACTGAATTTCTTCTCTATATTCTGTTGGAGCTACTCGTAATATATAGTCTTGATTGTGTGGAGTAAACATTGTCTCATGCATATCGATTTTAGACCAAATGTGTTTTTGGACATAATCAAATAAAGAGTCACCCGTTATTTTTTCTACGAGTTCGCCTAATAAAATAAAACCTCTATTGCTATAAGAAACAGAACACCCAATGGCATTTTCAAGCGGACTTTGTAGAATACCTTTTATCATTTCATTTTTACTATCGCCGTATTGTTTTAAATAAGTACGAGCAGATAAACCTGATGTGTGTGTTAACAATTGAGCAATTGTTGCATCTCCTAAAGGAACATCATTCATATCTGGATAGAATTCTTTTAAACAGGAATTGAAACGAAGTAAACCTTGATCTATTAAATGTAGTATAGCGGGAAGGGTTGCTACTACTTTAGTTAAAGAAGCTAAGTCGAATACGGTATCCAAAGTCATTTTTTCTTGAGTAGGATGGATTTGACGAGCACCAAAAGCTTCT
>DEQI01000110.1:0-1806 GCA_002360295.1 Planococcaceae bacterium UBA3370 | reverse complement strand
CTCAACTCTTTTCGTAAATTGATTAAACTTCTATTTGAATTATTCGGTAATGGATGACAACTTAAATACTTTTCATTTGATGACCATATAGTATTTTTACTCATGATTTCTCTCCTCGATCATCTTAGTAGTATGTTAGATTTGATAAGCGAATGAAAATGCAATAGTGGTTATGGTAAACTATCAACATCATACAATTTGAAGGTGAATATTATGCTAGAAGTAAGTGAAAGTAAATTATCTCAATATATCGTACATTATGTAGGTGATACCGTAATCGTAGGAGATGAAGCGATTTCCTCTCCGGATCTCATGCTAGAAGCGGCCTTTACACAATTAGCGTTTAACAAAATGGACTGGGAGCAGCAATACGAATTTTTTCATGAATCAGATATAGGTTTGAATGAAGTGTACACCTATGTGAAGCGTATTTTTGAACAGCAGAGTACATTTTTTGAACAATCGAAACATATCGCTACCCATTTGCAAAGTGTATCCAATCATCCCAATATAAAAAATGGAGAGCTATTTATTGGATTGTTTGACAATTGTTTTTTAGGTGCTGAAAGTAAAAAAGTGATAGCTATTGTGAAAATAGATGAGAAAGAAATGTTCTTAGATGTAAAAAATGAACAAAATAAAATGATTGTTCATGGAATTGATGGAATTAATGTTAAGAAAATGAACAATATGGCCGTCATTATCGATATGGGCACAGAGGAGCCCCCTATTGTTTTCATCAAAACAAAAAAGAAAGAAGATGTCATCTACTGGCAGGAACGATTTTTGAAAATTAAGGTAGCAGATGAGCATTATTATAAAACGAATATGGCTCTAACAGAATGTAAGAAATATATTTTAAAAGATGAAAACTTCACCAATACTGAGAAATTAGGCTTTTTAAACAAAACGCTTGATTATTTTAGAAATGAGGAGCAATTTCAGGTAAATGATTATATTGAAACTGTATTCGAAAATGCGGACTCTATCCAAAAAGATGTGATCGTCAATACGGTAAAACCTTATGAAACCATTATTTCTGAGAGTGCTATTGAGAAAGCTGAAAAAAGTTATAAGCGCAAAATAAAACTGGATAGCAACATTGAAATTCAGGTGAATGTTCGAGATATCGACGAAGTAAATGAGCTTATTGAAGTTGGCTATGACGAGGAAACAAATCGGAAATTCTATAAAATTTATTTCCAAGAGGAACAATAGACGATAGTTATAGGGTGTTTGGAAAGTAAAAAGCCAAACATCCTTTTCTATTGCCTAATCATGAACAGCTTCAATCTTGATTTTTAGTAAGTAGATCCATGTGCCAATTTTTCTATTGAATAAAGGGATAATAAAACACCTGCTGTTTTGAACACCGCATAATCTACATATCCGTGGTCTGTTTCTTCCCAACCTAAGTTATGATAAAATTTACGAAGCAGAGGCAAATTAAAACAACCAATAGTTACTAAACTTACTCTTTGGAGCACCACATAATCACCCTTTTTTTATATTAAGTTTAAATAAAGCTTCATTCTTATGTCTGAAAGTATAATATTTCCTTTATTTTACCACAATTAGCCGCGGTTCTTGTTTTAACTATTCTGCAACTTTTCTTTCTCGGATAATTTCTATATAATGAGCAAAGAAGAAGAGACATATTCCATAGACATCTTGTCGAAGTAATCATCTCCTTCCAAACTAAGGAGTGTTCATATGAAATTTAAAACAGAATTACCTGAAAACTACGCAGACTTAAAAAAAGCAGCCAATTATACATCTAGCTGGAGAGATCGTTTAGATGCAGTA
>DEQI01000075.1 GCA_002360295.1 Planococcaceae bacterium UBA3370 | reverse complement strand
TGATGATAGTCATAAACTAATTTACCTTTTGGCGTTAATTCAATCGTCAATTCGCGGTAATTGTCGGGATTTCTATATTTTATCGCCAATTCCTTTTTGATTAGTTTATCTACCATTTGTGAAACGGCACTTTTTGTACGATTCGTCATTTCTGCAATTTCAGAAGTATTTGTTTTGACCTTTTCTCCAATTAAATTGAGCGTATGAACCTCCATCATATACAGCTCATCTTCAGTACCATATTTCCTTGGGATACTTTCATAAGAACTAATAAGCCTAGAAGATTCGTAAAGTGTTTCCATAAGTTCATGGAAAATCTTCTCTTTATCCATCTAAAACTCCCCCTTTCCATACTAATCAGACAAACTTAACTTCATTCTAGCATAGAAAGAAATCTATATTTACTCAGTTCGTTCCAAAGTATCTAATATTAAAAATAATCTGATATTTTTATTGACGTTTTTACAGTTAAGGTGCTAAACTGATAGAAATTTAATTTAAATGTTTGAAAAAACGACTTTAAATAGAAATTTTTTGATTAGGAGGAGAAATACTGTGAAATACAATTTTGATGAAATAGTGAACCGTCGGAATACTTATTCCTTGAAATGGGATGGCGAAGAGTTAATTAAAACCATTGGCTATACAGAAAGATATGATCAAGAGACAATTCCGCTATTTACAGCAGATATGGATTTACCTGTACCGCAGCCATTAATAGACGCACTTCATAAAACAGTGGATCATCGGATTTTTGGCTATTCTGTTTTTCCAGACGAATACTTTGAAGCAATCCAGAATTGGTTTAAAAAAAGACATAACTGGACAATCAAACGAGAAGAAATTGTATATAGCCCTGGAACTGTTCACGCCTTACATGTAGCGGTAAAAGCATTAACGAATCCTGGAGATGGTGTCATTATTCAACGACCAGTTTATCCACCTTTCACAGCGGCTATAGAGGAAAATGGAAGAATTGTTCGAAATAACGCTTTAAAGCGCGATGCTAATGGCTATTACTCCATCGACTTTGAGGATTTTGAAGCAAAAGCAAAAGAACAAAATACAAAAATGTTCATTCTATGCAACCCGCACAACCCAACCGGAAGAATTTTTACATATGAAGAATTAAATAGGCTGTCACTTATTTGTGAGGAGAATAATGTGTTGATTGTAGCAGATGAAATTCATGCTGACTTGATTCGAAAAAATAAAACCTTTATACCAATTGCTAAAGTGGCAAACAAAACGGATCATATTATTACTTGTACAGCTATCAACAAAACGTTTAACGTAGCAGGTCTACATTGTACAAATGTTATTATTTCAAACGCTGAAATTAGAAATACATTTAGCAACGCATTGGGGATGCAGTTGCCATCACCGTTTACAGTTTCTGCCCTTATAGCGGCCTACAATGAGGGAGAAGAATGGTTAGATCAAGTCACACAATATATAGATGACACAATGGAATATGTGATAAATTTCTTATCCAAAAATATGCCAACTGTCAAAGTCTATATCCCTGAAGGAACATACGTCATGTGGATGGATTTTAGTGGATATGGCCTTTCAGATTCAGAAATTCATGACCGAATTTATAACAAAGCAAATGTATTACTAGAGGATGGACATCTGTTTGGAGTTGAAGGTTTAGGCTACCAAAGAATATGTATCCCTTCACCAAGACCACTTATAAAAGAGGCTCTCGAAAGAATTGCAAAGGAATTTCAGGATATACAAAACTAACAATTAAACATAAGGGGTGTATATAATATGAAATCATTTGAATTAAGTATTGATTCATTAAAAGCTGCAGTAGAAATAGAAGACTATGTCATTCAAATAAGAAGAGATCTTCATTCTTACCCAGAAATCGGCTTACAAGAAGTACGGACGATGAAAGTCGTGACAGATGAGTTAGCAAAATTAGGGATAGAGTATGAAGTGATTCCTGATGGGGGAATTATCGGCTATATTCATGGGAATCAACTTGGAAAAACTCTAATCCTTAGGGCAGATCTCGACGCACTGCCAATGAAGGAAGAAGAAAATAATTTGATGATGAAAAAAATAGTCGTTTCTAAAAATGACGAGGCTGCTCATACTTGTGGGCATGACGGACATACAGCCATGCTCTTAGGTGCCGCTAAAATCTTAGTTCAACATAAAGATGAAATTAAAGGGAAAGTACTTCTTGCCTTTGAACAAGGTGAAGAAATGGGTGGCGGTATTTATAACCTTTTAAAGCGCTTACATGAAATAGGCGCAGATGGTGTTTGGGGTATCCATTTAAAATCTGATAGTCCTACCGGAAAGATATCTGTCGATTCAGGCGCAAGAATGGCGGCATCATTTGTTTTCGATGTTGTTATAACAGGTAAAAGTGGACACGGTTCAAGACCTGATTTAGCAGTTGCTCCACTCGATTGTTTTACTGATTTTTATAGCAATTTAAAGGCGATGAGGTTAAGTACTTTAGACCCTTTTAAAACCATTACCTACTCCATTGGAACAATAAATTCAGGTTCTGCTTCAAATATTATACCTGAAACCTTACAGTTTTCTGGAACAGCGAGATATTTAGACTACGAGCAAGGTGCTCAGGCAGCCAAAGAATTTAAAAGAATACTAGAAAAAGTTTGCGATTTGCATCATTGCACTTATGAATTTATTACAGAGCCTAAAGCATCCGACCTAATTGTTTTCAATCAGAAAGATTGTGCACAAATAGCAGCTACGGCAATCGAAAAGGCGATGGATGGACAAGTATTACATACATCCCCTGCTTGGATGGCATCGGAGTCCTTTTCGTTTTATGTTAAATACTTCCCTGGTGTATTTGCATTTGTCGGCATTCAAAATCTTGAAAAAGGGATTGGAGCGGAACATCATAATGTTTTCTTTGACTTAGATGAGGATGCATTAAAACTAGGTGTAGCTGCCACTGTTCAATACACATTTGATTTTTTAAATAATGAAAATCACATTCCATTTACTCCTGATAAAAGAAATGTCCAAACGCTATTTATCGATAATGGCTTTGGCCATTTAGTAAAACAATAGGACAATCATTAACTATCATTTTAAAAAGGGGTCAATAGTATGACACGAAAAAAACTATGTTATTTGCTCTCGATAGTCGCGTATTTGGGCATGCCTTTAGGAGTCCCTTTTATTAAAGATATTGAACAATACGTTTTAGGTTTACCGTTTTTACTATTCTGGATGGTGCTATGGATTTTCATAGGAACAGGCATAATGCTTCTCGTACATCGTTTAAATCCTGATGCAAGAAAGGAAGTAGAATAATATGATCGTTTCAGTTGGAATTATCGCTATTTTCTTAGGTATCGCGCTTCTTTTAGGTATTATGGCAAGTAGAGGAAAAGATATGAGCCTCGAGCAATGGAGCGTTGGTGGAAGAGGATTTGGATCCTTTTTTATTTTCTTATTAATGGCTGGAGAAATTTATACAACAAGTGCATTTTTAGGCATTAGTGGCTGGATGTACGGTAAAGGTGGGGCAGCATTTTACAATATTGTGATGCTGAACTACATCATTGCCTACTGGTTAACCCCTAAAATATGGGCTTATGGAAAAAAGCACAATTTACTTTCACAATCTGATTTTTTTGAGAAGGCCTATAAAAGTAAAAGTCTTGGCATGCTCGTCGCCATTGTAGGGTTAGCAGCACTCATTCCCTATTTAATTATTCAATTAAAAGGTCTTGGCATTATCGTTTCTGAAGCTTCTTATGGAGCTATAGATCCGAAAATAACAATTTGGATTGGCACGATTGCCATGATTGTTTATGTGATGGTTTCCGGAATTCATGGTTCAGCTTGGACAGCTGTAATTAAAGATTTCCTTATACTATCAGTTGTTTTATTCCTAGGTATTTACTTACCTTATCATTATTACGGTGGCATTCAACCAATGTGGGAAGCAATTGAAGCTGCTAAACCAGGATTTTTATCACTTCCAGACTCAGGTCTTAGTGCGTCATGGTATATATCAACAATGATGCTGACATCATTAGGATTTTATATGTGGCCCCATACTTTTGTTGCTACTTTTTCAGCAAAGAGTGGAAATGCTCTTCGAAAGAATGCGATTATGCTTCCTATTTATGCATTATTTATTTTATTTGTTCTATTTGCTGGTGCAGCCGCTATTTTACAAGTTCCAGAATTGTCCGGAGGAGATGTTGATTTAGCTTTATTTAAAATCTCCACACAAACATTTAGTCCAGTAATCGTTGGCTTTATTGGAGCAGCAGGTCTACTAACTGCTATTGTTCCCGGTTCATTAATTCTGATGTCTGCAGCTACATTATTTGCAAAAAATATTGTAAAACCAATACGTCCACAAACTACTGATCAACAAATTGGTCGAATTGCTCGCTATACAGTTCCATTAGTAGCACTTGTCGCTCTTTATTTCACTTTTAGTGGTGGTGGCGCAATCACATTATTATTCTTAATGGGTTATGGTTTGGTCACTCAGTTTGTACCAGCCGTTGTTTGTAGCTTTATGAAGAAAAACCCTTTAACAGTACAAGGGGTGTTCGCTGGGATTATTGTCGGTGTTGCCATTGTAGGTTGGCAAGCGGCTACTGGAGCACATTTAAGTAAGCTGTTTCCAAGCTGGCCATCCTATTTACAAGATATCAATATTGGGTTCATCGCACTTAGTATAAATATAATTGTCAGTTTAACAGTGAGTGCATTCACACGGAAAGCTACAGCTACAAACGATGAAATGGTAAGCGAACAAACAGTAGAGAGTATTTAATACACATTATTTTTCAAAACCAAACATAGGGCCAAATCAAAAAATCTTTAGGCTACTAAAGAAAATCGGAGGAGACACAAATGGAACATAACAGTTTATATGAAAAAGCTTATATTCGTAGGTTGCCGGAGCTTGCAAAGCTTGCACCTAAACCATTTAAAGCATTTGCTGAATTTGACAAACTCGCTCTTTCAGACGGAATTATTCCTAAAAAAACAAAAGAGTTAATAGCCATAGCCGTTGCACATGTTACGGGCTGTCCATATTGCATTGAAGCACATGTTTCAAGCGCAAAAAATTTAGAGGTTTCAAAAGAAGAAATGACAGAAGCTATTATGGTAGCAACTGCATTAAAAGCTGGCTCTTCTATTGCTCATGGACTAAATGCTTTACAGGCATTTGACGGAGTAAATAATGAAGATTTATATCAAAAATCAAATATTGCCCGCTTTAAAGAATTCAATGAATTACATGCTGATGCTTTTCGCGCGTTTAATAAATTTGATTTAGAGGCAATGAAACCAGGACTCTTAACAAAAAAAGAGAAAGAACTTATTGCAGTTGCTGTAGCCCATGTAACTGGGTGTGCCTACTGTATTGAAATTCACACTAAAAATGCAAAGAAATTAGAAGTAACACGCGAAGAGTTAGCAGAAGCTATTTTCGTAGCTACGGCACTAAAGGCTGGTTCTGCTCTTGCACATAGTGTCAACGCATTAAATGCTTATAACTTTTCATAATAGAAAGGAATGTATAATTTGTCACAAATCATTTTTACT
>DEQI01000276.1:2259-4852 GCA_002360295.1 Planococcaceae bacterium UBA3370 | reverse complement strand
TTTACATCAAATTATAATGGAGGCTTAAAGACGGTGAAAAAGAGATTTCAAAATATATCGTTGAGTGGAAATAAAAAGAAAGGTATAGCAGTGCTAGCTGTTATTTTGGTTTGTTGCTTAGCATTAAGTTCTCTATTTGCATTTGGACCAAATAGGGATCATACATCAATAGCAACTGAGCAAGAAAAAGGAGAAACGAACGTAACAAAAGAATCAACTACTGAAATTGTAGGCGTATATGCAGAAACCCAACCAAATAAGGATTTGGAAGAAAAAATGATTGAGTATTTACAAATTCCAAATGAATATCTAGATGAAACAAAATACTATTATAATTATGTAGATTTAAATAGTGATGGTAAGGAAGAGATCTTTACAGTAGTAATGGGTCCATACACGAGTGGGTCTGGTGGTAGTATGGCACTGTACATGGTACAAGATGATACTGGGGAATGGCAAGTGCAGCAGGAATTTACACTTATTCAAACACCAGTCATTGTAAGTGATAAAGCTACTAACGGAAACAAGGATCTTATTGTTATGAACTCTGGTGGAGGCGCAGAAGGAAATTACGTTGTGCTTACTTATCAAGACGGAAAATATACTACAGTAAATGAAGGTACTGTCATTCAAGGACTAGAAGGAATTACTGGAAAGGCTATTATCAGTAATGATATAGCGGAAGAACTGGAACAAGAAAAAGGTTTATATCTACATAATGATTAGTAACTAATAGTATATTAAAGCCCATCCATTGTTTTATTGAATAAAACAATGGATGGGCTTTTAAATATAGTCAACCTACTTCGTCACAACAACCTTAAAGATCAAAACTTGATTCATTTTTTGTCAAAATCTTAATCGTGCTGTCCGTATTGAAGTATGAATCCACCAGTTGTTTTAATTCTTGTATTGCTTTATTAGCTCGTTCTGTTTGATCAGGGTTAATAGCTTCTATGACTAGAATGGCATTGGTAGTGTGATTCGTTAGCATCGTTCTTTGAGCTTCTCGCCAATTTAAACATCTACAAATGGCGCCAGCATGATCATAATAAATGATTTCATCTGTTAAAGCCGGTGAATCTTTATCATCACCTAAAGGTAGAAATTGTTCTCCTCCTTTTGCTTTTCCAAGATGTAAATCACCCTCAATCGTATTTAAGTCTTCTCCACCACACGGAACTCCATATTTTAGAGAGACGCTATTATAAATGTCCACTAAAGGATTGATTGGTGAAAATTCTCTATTTTGATGAACTCTCTTTAATAATGATTCAATGGATGAGCGTGCACCTTTTTTTGTCTTAAATTGACTAAAGGCTTTACGCCATTCATCAATAATTTTATTTTGACTAAATATCTCTTCAGTCAAGTATTGATTAGCTTCTTTTGCTGCGCTATGAAGAAGGTCAGAAAAATAACCTTTTTTATCTTCAGAAGTATGATTGTTTATATTTTTTACCACTAAAATATTTATTTGAGCTTCAGGGAATACATCCCAAAACTCTACATCTACAACACATTTTGTCATTGTAGAAACACTCCTTTTCTTAAATTAGATGAATGTCTTGGTCATTATGTAATCTAGTTGTTCCTCATCCCCCATATAAAAAGAATGGGCACCAGTTTGAACAAAGCCTTGCTTTTCATAAAATTTGATGGCATTCACATTCTTCTCCCAAACGCCTAGCCATATACTCTTCTTCTTTTTTTTCCTAGCTATTTCTTCCGCTTTATTTATTAGATATTTACCAAGTCCCTTTCCCTGATAATTTTTTCTTATATAAATCCTCTCGATTTCGAGTGACTCATCCGATATGTTTTCAGATTGGGCCTCATTACTATTTACTTTTAAATATCCAGCGTGTTCTTTATTTAAATAGATGAAATAAAATTCCGATGAGTGATTGGCTAATTCCATTTGTAGTTGGTTAACGTTAAATGCTCTTTCCAAATAAGACTTCATATTTTCAGGCGAGTTCTGGTCTTTAAATGTATCATTGAATGTTTCGATACTTATTTCTTGCAGTAAATATAGGTCATCAACTGTACACTTATTCATTTGAATGTTCATTTTGAAGTTAGCTCCTTTCTATAATCAATACACTCTCTTATTCCCTTTTTTTACGTATTCCCAATCGCCTTCAATATTTTTTCTAACTCTTAGAAGAAGATTATAAATCGTTTCTATCTCTGACTCAGAAAATCCATCTAATGCCATTTTATTCAAATAATCATGTTCTCGTTTTATAAAGGGATAAACTTGATACCCTTTCTCTGTTGGAAAGAGTTTTTTAATTTTTTTATTGAGCATATCGGTTTTCTTTTCAATAAAGCCATTCATTTCAAGTTTTTTGATCGCACGTGCTGCTGTTGTTCGATCTACTTTGATCATCTCAGCTAACTTTTCTTGAATGATTCCTGGATTTTCACATATTCGGACAACATAAAGATATTGCCCTTTGGTAAGGTCAATTTCTTTAAACTCGATATTACTGATAGAATCAAGCGCCCTTGCGATCATTCCGATTTCTCGAAGAATTTCCTTCATAGCTAACTCCCTAGTTTATTTTGTTTCATTTTAATTTAATGT
>DEQI01000276.1:0-2082 GCA_002360295.1 Planococcaceae bacterium UBA3370 | reverse complement strand
ATTAACGTTTTGAGAACTGAGGTGCACGACGAGCGCCTTTAAGACCGTATTTTTTACGTTCTTTCATGCGAGCGTCACGAGTTAATAAGCCAGCAGCTTTAAGAGCTGGACGGAAATCTGGGTCAACTTGTAATAAAGCACGTGCGATACCATGACGGATTGCACCAGCTTGACCAGTGAAACCACCACCGTTTACGTTAACGTGAACGTCATAGCTACCTTTTGTTTCAGTAGCTTCAAGTGGTTGGTTAATGATTAAAAGTAAAGTTTCATATGGTAGGTAATCTGCAACATCACGGTTGTTGATTACGATTTTGCCTTCGCCTGGTACTAAACGTACGCGAGCAGTAGAGCTTTTACGGCGACCTGTGCCGATGTATTGAACTTGTGCCAAGGTTATATCCTCCTATTATTGTAGTATATTATCCGCGAAGCTCGTATGCTTCTGGTTTTTGTGCAGCATGTGGGTGTTCTGCTCCAGCGTAAACGTTAAGTTTAGTGAACATTTTGCGACCTAAAGAGTTTTTAGGTAACATCCCTTTAACTGCTAACTCGATCATTTGAGTTGGGTATTTCTCTTTCATTTCGCCAGCTGTACGTTGTTTTAAACCGCCAGCAAATTGAGTGTGACGGTAGTAAATTTTACCTTCTAATTTATTACCAGTTAACTCAATTTTATCAGCGTTGATGATGATTACGTGATCACCTGTGTCAACGTTTGGTGTGAAAGTTGGTTTATGTTTACCGCGTAAGATAGCAGCTACTTCAGAAGCTAAACGTCCAAGAGTTTGGCCTTCTGCGTCGATTACTAACCACTTACGGTCTACTTCGTGGCCTTTAGCCATGAAAGTTGTACGCATGTTTGTATCCTCCTAATCGATAGTAAATTACCGTTGTTTTCATTATATACACTTATAAGTTTCGGGGCTTATTTTGTGGTGGTAATGAAAATACCATACATCATCATATACCGTACGCTCTCTAAAGTCAAGAAATTTAATTGAACACCTGGAAAGGTTGTTAAAGCCTCTACTATGCATCATCATCCTAATTTTTACTAAATATCATAAAAAACTTTTTCTAAATATAAGCCATGAGCAGGTGCTGTTTTACCAGCTTTTCCTCTGTCTAATGAAGCGATTGCCTCTGCAACACTGTCACTACTTCGACGTCCAGTACCCACTTCCCATAATGTACCTGCAATGATACGCACCATGTTATAAAGGAAGCCGTTCCCCTCAATGGTCATATGCAGCTCGTTACCTATCCACTCAAACTGTAATGCGTGCACTGTACGGACTTTATCCACTACACTCGTATTGGCCGCGCAAAAGCATGTAAAGTCATGTGTACCGATAATGGCCTTGGCAGCCTCTTGCATCAAGCTCACATCTGGCTTTACACCATTCGTTCCTACTGTATAAAAACGGCGGAATGGGCTTTGTACGTCATTACAATCCCAAATGTATCGGTAGCGTTTACCACTTACGCTATAACGTGCATGAAAATCGTCTGCCACTTGCTCTACTGACAAAACACGGATATCACTCGGAAGCTGTACATTTAATGCTTTTTGATACTTTTCAGGAAGAATCGCGAGCGGTGTATCAAAATGAATAACTTGTCCGCTTGCATGTACTTTTGCATCAGTGCGACCACTCGCTACAATGTGTATCTTTTCTCCTTTATGCATCTTCAGCAGTACTTTTTCTATTTCTAATTGAATTGTTCGCTCTCCTGGCTGTACTTGATAACCAGAAAATTGAGCACCATCGTAACTAATTGTCGCCTTTAGTCTCATTTACATTCTCCTTACTAATTGCGATAGAAGAACAATAACACTGCCATTAATCCTAAACCTACTAAACAAATTGTATCGCCCGCATCCCATTTTAGCTTGCGATAGCGTGTTCTTCCTTCGCCTCCACGATAGCCACGGACTTCCATCGCTGTTGCTAAATCTTCTGCACGCTTAAACGCACTAACAAATAACGGTACAAGCAGAGGCACTACCGCTTTTAAACGATCTTTAAGAGATCCTGCGCTTAAATCTGATCCACGTGCCATTTGCGCCTTCATAAT
>DEQI01000131.1:12272-18853 GCA_002360295.1 Planococcaceae bacterium UBA3370 | reverse complement strand
AAGATCCATAAAAAGGCATCTTCTAAATTGAATAAAGATGCCAAAATGATTCCAAAGAATACGGTCATACAAATAATTAGATAAGCAAAAGGTTTCTTAAGTGCTTGTAAAATAAACATAATCGCCTACCCCTACTTTTTTATCCAAATTATAACAAAAGTTAATTCCAATAGATTGATTACTTCGTCGTATTCCATTTTTCACGTATGAACAGAAAAAACGCATTTAGAAATTCAATCTTCTAAATGCGTTACAACCTACAGTTTGACACTTGTTTTAAAAATTTCTGTTAAAGCTCTACCATCACAATGAGGAAAATGGATATTTAACATGTTCGCAATAGTAGGCGCGATATCAATTACTTCCACTTCACCTAGTTCCCATTCATTTTGAATGTCATCGCCTGATATGACAAGCGCACTTGTATAATTAGGCTTATTGGGCAAGTAGCCGTGTGTTGCATACTTTTCCCCACGCTCATGCAAATCAACAATGATTGGCTCATCATAAGCATCGTCGAAAGCATATCCTTCCTTCGCCTCTATCATGTAATGAAATCTACTATCTACATGTAAATGATCTAGTTCATTTCTCGTTAATATACTTTCGATTCCGTAAGCATTTTCTTCTCGAGCTTGCTGAAGTAATTGTAGTGCTGTTTTTTGTGCTTCTAGGTCCCCATCCTTTATATGCAAATAGGCTGCTCCACCTGCTCCTTGCACATAGGCTCTCCACTTCATTTCACCGTTTTCTTCATAAATGAGGCCGTTATCTTTCAGCAGGCGGTTCAAATATACTTTATATCGTACATCTAACTGTCCGTGGTCACCTACTACTATAAAGGTAGTATTTTCTTTTAGACCTGCTTCTTCTACTGCATCCATTAAATCGCCGAGTCGTCTATCCATATGCTGAATGGCTTGATCAATATGTGGCCCCTTTGTACCAAGAGCATGCTTCGTATCATCTAATTCAATTAAATGAAGAAGTAGAAGATTTGGCTTTTTACGCTTGATTGTATCAACCGCACACATGGTTGAAAAATCATCTAAATACGGCTGTTCAATCCCTTTACGATATTGTCCATATTTTAATTCCATTCCCATACTATAAAATGGACTACCGTTTTTTAATATTTTAATAGCCTGATTTTCATTTTTTATCGCCTTTAGTTCAGGGATGTTATACTTAATCATCGCTTTCCCTGTAACAGGCCATAAAATGCCCGCTACTTTCATTCCTTGCCTCGTGACTTCCTCGTAAACAGTCGGTACTTTAATATCCCGTCTAAACCAGTGCCAGCTTTGATCATCCTCAGCTACAAACGGCTGGAACGGGTTATTATGATAAACACCATGTTTATTCGGATAAACCCCGGTTACATACGAAGCATGTATGACATAGGTAAGCGTCGGATAGACACTTTTCACCTTCGTCGTATAGGCACCATTCTGAATTAGCTTCGATAAGTTAGGCTGTTTACTTGCCAGCTCCCAATTATCCTCGGAAAATGCATCGTAGGAAATAACAATTATATGTTTCTCTTGTTTTAATTTTGAACTCATATCAATCACCCTATCACTTCTGCATCAAACTTTTTTTCTTTAGGTAAAGTTAAAAATACAATTAGACCAATAATAAATAATGGGATAATGGACAAAATACTTAATTTAGCGTTACCTGTTAAAGTAGTTGTGAATGCCATTAAAAAAGGGCCCATAATCGCTGCGAATTTACCAAAAATATTATAGAAACCAAAAAATTCAGTCGACATTTCTTTCGGAATGATTTTACCGTAATAGGACCTACTTAACGCTTGAATACCGCCTTGTGCCGAACCAATTAATGCACCCAAAATGAAAATATGCCATAAGGATGAAATGAAAAAGGCAGCTATACAAGAGATAATGTAAGTAAGTATTCCAACAATAATCAGTGGTCTAGCTGAATATTTTTTGGCTAAATTTCCGTAAAGGAGAGCACATGGGAAAGCAATGATTTGGATTATTAATAAAATGCCAAGAAGAGTAAATGTATTAAATGCATCATCCCCTAACACACTTGTGGCATAAGGAACGACCATTTTTATAATCGTATCTACCCCATCGATATAAAAGAAATAAGCAACTAAAAAAACAAAAACCACTTTATAATTTTTGATTTGTAAAAATGTTTTTCCCAGTCTTTTAAAGCTATTCGCTACTGGCTTTGGTTCTGGCTCAATGTAGTAGCGCTGACGCACATCTTTCAGCATCGGAATCGTTAATAATCCCCACCAAAGTGCCGTAATCATAAAACCAATTTGATAGCCAATTGCCTGATCCATCCCCATAAATAAAATAACTACAAGACTAATCGCGAATGGTATAACGCTGCTTATATAACCGTACGCAAAGCCGCTAGTTGACACTTTATCCATTCTTTCATCGCTCGTAACATCTACTAAGAAAGAATCATAAAAAATATTCGCCCCAGCAAAGCCAATTGCAGATAAAACGTAAAGTAAAATTAAAAGCTGCCACTGACCACTATCAGGTGAAATAAATGCAAACGAAAATGTCGCTATAATGCCGAGTAGTGCAAAAAACATAAAGAAGCGTTTTTTCTTATCTTTATAATCTGCTATCGTTCCTAATATCGGGCTCAGCACAGCAATAAGAATACTTGCTAATGAATTAAAATAACCAAGATCCATGCTATTTGTTTCTTTAAACATACCGAATACAATCGGAAACAAGGCCGTTGTAATGGCGATAGAATAAGCTGAATTCCCACAATCATACAGTATCCACGATTTCTCTTCCCTGCTTAACTTCATCCATTCGCTCCCCCTTTGTTACTTATTTACAGTTATTATATCATCACCCTAATATTAGGATGATTAAATGTTTTGTTAATTTTCTAATTATGAACTGTCAATTGGAATGAGTGAAGAGCAATTTAGTAAACTTAAGGGTTTTCATTTGAGTATTTCTCTGGAGAAAAAGGAAAAAGGCTACCCCATAACTTATGAGATAGACCTTTAATAAACCAATATTTATATTTTAAGGTTATGGAATAACAAGATGCGCTTATTTCCCGAATATAAAAAACATTTTCTAGTTGACTGGAGAGAAGGCGACTCGACCCCTGCAAATTATTATTTGCGATGAGTAACCGCAGGAGCAGGGAAAACGCGAGCTGAAAATCCATTTATTTCGGCTCTAGCCGAAATAAATTAGTTGAAGCCGTGCCTGTGGAAATCAACACGCTTGATTTTAAAGGATACCTTTACTATTACACAGTGAACTTCCCAATTTCATTTTTCAAGTCCTCTGCTATATTGGATAAATGATTAGCTGCAACAGATACTTCTTCGACTGTAGCTGTTTGTTCTTCTGTCGATGCCGCAATTTCTACTGAGTACGATGCTAAGTTTTCATACAATGCTGAAATTTGGTGAACGGAATTTTTCAAGTTATCCATAACATTCTCTACTTCTTTGGAAATGGACGTAGCTTCTGATGTATGCTCAGATACATTTTTAACAGCTTGCAGTATTTCTCCAAAGGCTTCCCCTGTATTATTAACTAAAGTAGAGCCTTTTTTCACAGCCTCATAACTATCAGTCATACTGTCCATCGTTTGTGAAATATTTTGCTTAATTTCATTAATCAATTGGCGGATATGATTAGCTGCATTACTTGATTCCTCAGCTAATTTTCGAACCTCATCAGCAACAACGGCAAAACCTTTACCTGCTTCTCCAGCACGTGCTGACTCAATTGCCGCGTTTAGTGCTAATAAATTTGTTTGTTCCGCAATCGATGTAATAAAAGTAGAAAAGTTTTCAATTTGTGTTGATTTTTCATTTAGTTCTACTACAATGCCTTTAGATTGCTTCGTATAATTATTAATCTGTTCCATACTTTTTTCAGTATCTTTCACACTAGTATTTCCGTTAGTAGAGATGGATACGGTATGTTGAGCAAGCTCGTTCATTCTATTTATACTTTCAGACAGTTTACTAACTTCTCCAACAATTGTTCCAATAGCTGAAACTGCATGCTGGACCGTCTTTGTTTGCCCTTCTGTTTCCAATGCGATTTGCTGAACAGAATTAGATATTTGAACAGAAGCAATTTTCGTTTCATCTGCACTAGCCGTAAACTCACTAGACATGGCTAGCAATTGATCAGATGAGCTAACTACTTTTTCAAATGCGTCTCGTACAGAGGACAACATCTCTTCGTACTGCTTAGCTAATACCCCAAAGTCATCTTTTCGCTTCAATAAACTATCTATATGTTCATTATCCGTGAAATTTAATTGTGCTGTTTGTTCAATTACTTGACTGAACTGATGGATTGGTTTAGATACTCTTCTTCCTATGATGATAGATAAAATGATGGCTACAATGACTGAAACAATCACCATAACAATAACAGTTAGATTATTAACTTTTAATCTATCTGTATAAAAGTTGTCGTCGTAAGCTAAAACAAGTAAACGTGATTCTCTATATTTATTTTCATCATTTGCTTCTAAATTGATTTGGGGAATTAATTTATAAACGACCCCTGCATTTCCATCTACGTTTCTTAATACTTTTTCTTGATTATTTACAACTGCCTCTTCAGCTGATTTTGTTAGTACTTCAGGGAGAAGAGCAGCTTTTCCATCCTCATCTTTTTTATTCATTGAGTAGGATGGTGTGCCATCGATATTGATTGTATAAATGCCTACGTCTTTCACATATGCATATTCATTTTGTAAATCTGCTGTTACCTTTTCTAAGTCCAATGATTGAATCAAGTCCGTAAATTTATCTGCTGTTGCAGCAATTTGTATCATGTACTTCTTATCAGGTGTAGCTGTATAACTGAACTTATTTGTCTCTTTTGTTGCTTCACTTATTTCTAAACGATCTGCAATAAAAGTCCCCGCGTCCATTCGCTGCTGAAGTAAATCTCCTAATCCTAGTTCTTTAAAATCAAGACCTAAATCATCTGTTCTTGTGGCATATTCAATGACAAGCTGATCGTTAATGATAAAAATATCAAAACCATCAAAACGTTTTTTAAATGCTTCTAAATCCCAAGAAGCAACATCAGGATTCTCTTTATACTCATTTTGAAGTTCATTCGTAAATGACAGCATTTTCTCAGAGAGAGATTGTTCGATGATGGAATAAGCCACATTTGAACTTTCAATCGCACTTAGTAAATTTTCTTGAATTAATTGTTCTGTTTGCTCTTTTTCAGTTTCTAAATTCTTTTTGCTAAAAAAATAGTTAATGGAAACCATCGCAATAACTAATAAAGAAATTGAAATCACTAATGTCAAAATTAAATTTCTCTGAAAGACTCCTATTTTCCCCATTCTTACACCTCTTTATATTTTATGATGCCTAATGTAGGTATAGCTCCTTACACTGGCCTTACTATTTCGACACTTTCAATCACCATGATGAATAGTCCTAGCTTCCACCAAATGAAACGATAAAGGGACTTTCCGTAAGGTCGAAACTTCGACTTTTTGGAAAGCCCCATACTTTTACTCCAAAACTCTTCTATTAGAACTCCATGAGAATTTAGGGCAAAAAATTATGCGTCTAAATCTTCATCTTTTAGTGCTAATAAAATAGCAAAGCCGATCCATACCGAAGTTATATCCATTGCAGTCTCTTTTCCATTCCAAATTTGAGATTGCCACATAGCGAACCATTCGCTTCCAATAACAATGAATCCAAAATACCAAATAGAAAAACCTAGCATATAGGCATAATATCCAAATGATTTCGCACGGTTAAATTGACGTCCTGTTGCACGAATATTTTTAAACATATGATAGACACCAATAAATGCAAGTAAACTAAAAATACCTTCTGCTATAATTAAGCCCCAGTATGCAATTGTGTAAATAGTAGAACTTTCAATCGAACGCCACATTAAGTCATTTCCTTCAAATGTTGTATCCATCGAAAGTACGTGTTGAACAAATTCATAGTTTGAATTATAGTCCAGTAGGTTTCCTGCAAATACAAAAAAACCAAAAAGTCCTGCTAGTAATAATGAAACTGTTTTTAATAATCTTAAAGCTATTGAATTCAAAAATGCCATCTCCTATTCTTTTCCTAATATACGATGAAGTTAGTTCTAGAGGCCTGAAACACTATGCTATTATAGGTTATATAGAATCAGATTCTTCTAATATATTACTTATGAGTAATGTACTAACTATCTATCTTTATTAGCCCATGTTTACTAACTTATACCATTTCTATTTGCAAGTCAATATAACTATTTTTGGGGTAGAGATTTTTTAGGGAAATAATTATCTATCTTTCCTATTAAAAGAGGATGAAAAAGAGAACTATTTAGATGTCATTTCGTCCCATGGAGAAAGAAATATTTTAGAGATGTTTCATAGGAGCATTTTCGTATCGAACAATTAGTAGAAAACCTCAAGATGCAAATACATAAACAACTATCGATCCTTTGACGACTCTTCATTCATAAAAAGTAAAAGCAGACGGTATTAGAAGTGCAACACTACATTTCTAAACCGTCTGCTTATTATATTTCGACGACTATTAAATA
>DEQI01000131.1:9374-12123 GCA_002360295.1 Planococcaceae bacterium UBA3370 | reverse complement strand
TAATGATAAATTCTAAACGTTTCACACCTGCACTTGAAAGAGTATTTCATTGCAATTCTATCAGAAAAAATACTCTCCTAGTTTTTATAGGGTATATAAAGTATACATTAAATCTCATAACACGAATTTAAATTTATCGTTTTAACGGATTTATAAGAAAACAAGTAAAATAATAAACTATTAGACAAGTGATAACAAAGAAAGATTAATAATTTCATTCCATAAGGATCCTCTATATAAGTAATAAATTAACCAAACTATTAACTTTTATCATATCTTTTAACAACATGACCTTTCATAAAAATATAGGAATTAACAACAAAAATTTAATTATACACTCCAAAATAAGCATGCCATTAGAAGTACTGTTTTTTTATATTCGAAAACCTCAAAATACCCAATAGTAAAATTTACACAAATAAATGAATAATTAGGAAAAGTGAAGCATATAATAATCGTAATGTACTACTTAATGTATTTGTAGTATAAAAATAACAATATTGGAGGATTTTAAAGTGGGTTATTTTTCAGGTAAAGCAATTTTTTTAGCAGGTTCTTTATTAACAACAGCATCAGTGGGAGTAGTAGCGTATGATGGTTCAGACACATTAAATGCAATAAAAAGCAAAATCTCGTTTCAAACAGGACAAGTAGTGCAGTACAACCAAAATCAAGAAGCTTTAATTAACAAAATTACTCAACTTCAACAAGAAGCAAATGCAAAGATTGGAAAAGCAAATGATTTTATAGCTCAACAAAAAAATTCAATCCTTTTACTTAAAAGTGATATTGTAAAATTAAATAGCAATATCGCTGACTTACAAAAGACAATTGTAGATAAAAATACTCAAATTGCTGGACTAACTAAGAGCCTTGAAGAAGTGGGTAACAATTTCAAAGCTTTAGAGTTCAAATACAACGAATTAGTAAAATCTAACACAGCTACTGAAGCTGAATTAGCGGCAGCAAAGGATAAAATCGAGGCAGCATCTGCATCAATTTTGGAATTACAAAAGGAGATTGAAGATTTGAAAAAAGAATTACAAAAAGCAGAGGATGAACTTAAAGAAACATCGGACAAGCTTAGTGAAACAGAAGCTCAACTTGAAGATCAAACTGCTAAGTATAATAATGCTATTACAGAGAGAGACAAGCTTCAATCTGAATTAGACAAAGCTATTTCTAAAGCTGAGACAGATGCAAAAGAAATCGCAGACTTGATTCAATCTGTTGACGAACTACAAACGGAAGTTAACGATTTACAATCAGAGGGTGACGCTGAAATTAACAAAGCGAATGCTGAAATCCAAAAAGCTGATGATATAATTGATACTGCTAATAGCGAGTTAGACAAAGCAAATCAAACGGTAGAAAAAGCGAATGCGGAAGTAAACAAAGCGAATGCTGATGTAGATCAATTCGGCGAAGATGTTAATGTAATATTGAATCAAACTAATGGTATGGAAGCTCAAGATATCACTAATGTACTGAACTTAAAATTAGATGACGTCATCACTAACGGTAAATAATAACAAATAATGGTTTTCCCACAATCCGCTATCGGTAATTATCGACAGCGGATTGTTTAACTTCATTTATTTAGATGTAATAATTAAGACACTTTAATTTTTTGGTACATCTCCGAAAGTAGGGATGACAGTAAAGATAACGTATTTGTTGATTGGAGTGGAGCCAGTGTGACTCCTTGGGAATTAGCGTCACAGATTAGACCCCACAACAGAAGTTTGAAGGCTAAGAACGCCACATCGTCTGGCAACGCCTTCCTGACCAACATCGTGTTGGCCCGAGGAGGCTAATCGGACGCCCCCAGGAAAGCACGCTGGCGCAACGGAAATCAACCCCATGTTATGGTGAAGAGCCATTTTTTTATTACTATCCCCATTTAATTAAGGGAGTTTCTATCCAAAAACGACATCAAAAAAGGCAATTCAAGATGACGGTAAGAAACACATCTTCTTGAATTGCCTATAAATTTAATTAGATTCTATATTTACATTTTTGCTGTAATTATACTGAGAAGGATCAACTGGTGTATAGTCTGCTGGCGTATAGAATCTCAATAAGTCCCCGTTCACGACTTTATCAGATAAATCTAATTTGTAATCCACTTCATTTTGGATTTCTTGGGCCGCCTCTAATTGACTATCATCTAGTAGTAAACCTGTTTTATTATCATAAAACTTTTCATTAATTGAATAAATCGTTGGACTCACAAAACCGCCATTTCTAAATGGTACAACTTCACTATGCTCTTCTGATAATAAATCTGAACCAAATTGAATAAAGTTTTGCGTATCAATGCCTAGTAAATGCAATACCGTAGGAAGAAGGTCTATTTGACCACCATAAGTATGGTTCGTTCCACCTTGCATACCTGGAACATGAATAAATAATGGTACGCGTTGTAAATTAGCACTTTCATATGGTGTAATTTCTTTTCCAATAATTTGTTCCATCGCTTTATTATGATTTTCTGAAATACCGTAATGGTCTCCATAAAGAATAATCATTGAATTATCATATAAACCTAATTCTTTTAATTGATTAAACATTTGTTCAATCGCTTCATCTGCATAACGTGCAGTTTGGAAATAATTATCCACACTTGCATCACCAGTATTAGCTTTATCAATTGTTACTAAGTCTTGATTCATTTTATAAGGATAGTGGTTCGCTACTGTAATAAATTTCGTATAAAAAGGCTGTGGCAGCGAGCTTAACAGACTTT
>DEQI01000131.1:3776-9308 GCA_002360295.1 Planococcaceae bacterium UBA3370 | reverse complement strand
ACTTGTATCATAATAACTAGCATCAAAGAAATGATCGAATCCAAATGATTTATAAATCATATTTCGATTCCAGAAGCTTCCGTTATTACCGTGGAAGACTGCTGATGTATACCCATAATCTTTTAAAATACTAGGGGCTGCTTGGAACGTATTTTGTCCTTTTGTAATATAAGCAGATCCTTGTGGTAACCCATAAATAGAGTTTTCTAGCATAAATTCAGCATCGGACGTTTTACCTTGACCTGTCTGATGGAAGAAATTATCAAAATACAATGTATTCTCATCTTTTGCTAATGAATTTAAAAATGGTGTCACTTCTTCACCGTTTAATTTATAGTCGATCAGGAAGTTTTGGAATGATTCTAAATGTAAATAAATAACATTCATTCCTTTTGCGGCACCAAAATATTCTTCATTAGGGCTAGCATAATTAGCTTTCGTATAGTTAATGACTTCTGTAATATCATTACTATCCGCCAAAGCTCTTTGTGAAGATGCCTTCATTGTTTCTACTGAGTCATAAATCGTATAGTTATACATTCCTAGATATTTCACAATATAGTTTCGATCAAAACCTCGAGTTAATAATTGAGGACGACTAATTTCTGCTAGTCCTAAATTGATGATCGATAGAGCCAATGCACATGCAATAATGGCCATCGCTTTTTTACCTTCAAAACGATTTGATTCTTTTGGTATTCTTTTGGAGAATAGTAGGTAAAACATAATTACTACATCCACAAAGAACAAGATATCATAAGGTTTTAATAAAGAAAGAACACTACCACCTAAATTTCCAAAGTTCTGCGTTTGGAAAATTGTCGGTAATGTGATGAAGTCACTAAAGAATCGGTAATAAACAACATTTGCATATAAAAGAATAGACATAAGAGTGTAAACTACAACTAGTGAAGTATATTTTCTTTTTCCTCTAAATAAAAATGAAAATCCTAGAAATAGCATGGCTGAACCTAATGGATTTAATAGTAAAAGGAATTGTTGAAGCGGTCCTTCTACTCCTAGTTCAAATTGAGTTATTTGAGTGATGTATGTTTTAATCCATAACATCAGTACAGCTAAAAAATATATTCCTATGAATTTATTTAATAGTTTAGTTCTTTCACTTACTAACTTTTCCATTCCTTGCACCTACCTTTACTTACCTTTAATTCAAAATCTCGATATATATAAACCTATAAGTTTAATTTTATACTAAGAAAATGCTACTTCACAGCTAATGTATAGTACTCCCCATTTACCCCTCTGTCAAGTTTATATAACGAAAAACAACAAGAAAAGTTTCATCATTTTGTTGTATTAAAGATAGAATAAGCTAACCAGACGCACTTGTTCCTTGATTAGACTTCTTAATTAAAATGAGCACACCCTCGATCCCTGTAGGCTCACGAAGATGTGCTTAAACATGATTATTTATTGACTATTAATTTTGTGCTTTGTAAAGATTTATCCTGCACATTAAAAAAGCTAAACGGCTTCAAACTGACTATTATATAAATTAGCGTAAAATCCATTCTGCGCCAGAAGTTGTTCATGCGTTCCTGTTTCTAAAACTGTCCCATCCTTCATTACCAGTATGAGATCTGCATTTTTAATCGTCGATAGTCGATGGGCTATCACAAATGAAGTTTTTCCTTTCATTAACGTATCCATCGCTTGTTGGATAAGCATTTCAGTACGCGTATCAACGGAACTTGTCGCCTCATCTAATATCAACAATGGTGCATTTGCTACAATCGCCCTTGCAATCGTAATTAACTGTTTTTGACCAACAGATAATGTGACTTTTTCATCTAATACAGTATCATATCCTTTAGGCATTGTTTGGATCATATGATGAATACCAACTGCTTTTGCTGCGGTTTCGATTTCTTCTTGTGAAACATTTTGTTTCGTATAAGCAATATTGTCACGAATCGAACCTTCAAATAGCCATGTATCTTGAAGTACCATACAAAACTGATCGTGCACTTGCTCACGCGTCATGTCTTGTATAGAGATACCGTCAATTTTAATGGTTCCCTTGTTCACTTCATAAAATCGCATTAGTAAGTTTACAAGGGTTGTTTTACCTGCACCTGTTGGACCAACAATCGCTATTTTTTGACCAGCTTGCACATCTAAAGAAAAATCCTGAATGATTATGTTTTCATCATATCCAAATGAAACATGCTCAAATGATACATTCCCCTGAATTTTTGGTAAGGTAAGCTTTTTATGAGATTCATCTTCTAATTCATTTTGTTCTAAAAACTCAAATACTCGCTCACTTGCCGCTGCAGTCGATTGTAAATTTGTAACTGCTTGAGCCATTTGCGCTAATGGCTGTGTAAATAATCGAACATAAATCATAAAAGCAACAATGACACCAATAGTAATCGAACCTTTTGTCACTAAGATTGCCCCTACCACACAAATAGCAACATAGCCAAAATTCCCGATAAACTGCATAATTGGCATCATTAAGCCTGATAAAAATTGTGACTTCCACGCGTTATGGAATAACTCATCGTTTACCCGATGAAATTTCTCCTTCGCCTCATTCTCTCCATTATAAGCTTTCACAATTTGGTGACCTGTATAGATTTCTTCAATATGACCATTCAATTCACCAAGTTGTTTTTGTTGCCCATTAAAATATTTTTGCGAATTTTTCATGATGACAGCCATCAAAGCAAAACCGATTATAGATGACAAAATACCTGTAATGGCCATAATCCAATTCGTATAAAACATCATGAATAATACACCTACAAATGTAACAAGCGATGTAACAAGCTGACCAAAACTGTTATTTAAAGTTTGACCGATCGTATCCACATCATTTGTCACACGACTTAAGATGTTTCCGATACTTGTTTGATCATAATATTTTAACGATAAGCGGTTCATTTTGACCGCCAAGTCTGAACGCATTTTCTTCGTGATACGTTGTGTTACTGTCGCCATTATAAAGCCCTGTAAATAACTAAATACAAAGCTTAAGCCATAGAATACACATAGTAATAGGCCAATTTTCTGAACAGCCTCTAAATCAATACTAGTAAATAACCCCTTTTGAATTGTATCGGTTAATTCACTTAATAAATCTGGACCATAAACGGTAAAAGCAGCACTAATTAAGGCTAATAGTAAGGCGACGCCAATAAATGGTGTAAATCCTTTACTATATACAACGAGTTTTTTCAATGTTTCCTGAAAATTATGCGCCTTCGCTGTTGATCCCATTGAAGGAGGACCGAACGAAGGCTTAGCACGATTAGGTTGCTCGTTTACATCATTCTGCTGTTGACTACGCATGATCTAGTTCCTCCTTTGATAGTTGTGAATAGGCTATTTCTTGATATGTTTCACAATTCATCATCAATTCATCATGTGTACCATTACCGACAATTCTTCCTTGATCGAATACTAAAATACGATCTGCCTCTTTAATCGTACCAATACGTTGTGCCACAATGAATGTAATAGCCTCTTTCGTTGTTTCTTTTAACGCTGAACGTAATTTTCTATCTGTCTCATAATCAAGAGCAGAGAACGAATCGTCAAAGAGATAGATGGAAGGCTTCTTATAAATAGCACGCGCAATCGATAAGCGTTGTTTTTGTCCACCCGATACATTCTTACCGCCTTGTGAAATGATCGCATCGTAGGAATTCTCCATCTTTTCTACAAATTCTGTTCCTTGCGCAATAGCTATTACTTCTTGTAACCACTTAGAACTCTCTTCTTCAGAACCATACATGACATTTGATTTGACCGTTCCTCTAAATAAAAAGGCAGATTGCGAAACATAACCAATCGCATCACGTAATGCTTTCTGTTGAAAATTCTTTATATTTTGGCCATTGATTAAAACTTCTCCTTCTGTCGCATCAAAGAAACGAGGAATGAGCTGAATAGCTGTTGTTTTCCCACTACCAGTTGAGCCAATCAGTGCAATCGTTTCACCTTTTTTCGCTGTAAATTGTAAGTTCGTTAATACATTTTGTTCACTGTTTGGATATCTAAATGAAACATTGTTAAACCGGATTTCTTCTATACTACCTTTGATACTATTGGCAAGCTCTCCATCCTTAATCGTTGAACCTGTGTTTAATACTTCCAAAATACGTTTGGCTGACACTTGTGCTCTCGGAAACATAATGAAAATCATACTTACCATCATGAATGCTAAAATGACTTGCATCGCATAAGATGAAAAGACAACCATATCTGAAAACAATTGTAGTTTATCTATTGCATTGGCATTTTGAATTAAATAGGCCCCTATCCAATAAATTGCAACACTCAATCCTGACATAAGAAGCATCATGGAAGGGCTAATTAATGCCATTATTCTGTTCACAAATAAATTTGTACTTGTTACTTCTGAATTTGCCTTTTCAAATTTACCTAATTGATACTCTTCTGCGTTGTACGCCCGAATCACTCTTAGCCCCGTTAAGTTTTCACGTGTGATTCGGTTTAAATTGTCTGTTAAAGTTTGAATCACTTTAAATTTTGGAATTGCTACTAACACTATTGTCATAATTAATGACAATAGCAATAAGAGTACGACTCCTGTAGCAGCTGTCCATTCAAGGTTTTTGTTATATATTTTAATGATGGCCCAAACCGCTAATATCGGTGCTTTAATAATCACTTGTAAGCCCATAGCAACAATCGTTTGAATTTGGGTAATATCATTTGTTGAACGTGTAATTAAACTTGGCGTAGAAAAGTGATTCATCTCTGCCAGTGAAAATGAAATCGTTTGATCAAAAACCATACCACGAATTCGCTTTGCTAAACCCGCAGCAATTTTAGCAGCAAAATAACCAACAATAATGGCTGCAACCATACTGATCACTGCGCATAACAGCATCATCATACCAGGCTGCCATAAGTCAGAAACCGTCGTACCCTCTGTCTGAATGAGTAATGTCACCTCAGCCATATAATCTGGTAACTTTAAATCTAGCCATACTTGCATGATGATAAACACTAAACTAACGGCAACAAAAAGCCACTCTTTTCTCGTTAAATGTTTTAAAATTTTTAACATATGCTCTCCTTTTACCTTCTAGTGTAAGATATTTAGTGATAAAAAAAGCAGTCTTTAACTGCTCTATTGGGTGAAAAATTTTTTCATTAACTGAACAAATTGTTCAGCTTCCTCTATACTGAATTTTTCTAGATTTTTCGTTAAATGAGCAAGAACTTCTTTCTTTTTATTTTGAATTATTTCTTTTCCTGATGGTGTAATATAAACCAAGACTTTACGTCTGTCAGCCGCATCTTCTCTCCTTTCTATACACATTTTTTTTTCTAATGTTTTTAGTGTTGATGCAATTCGGCCCGTCGTCAAATTCAAACTCTTACTGAGCTCTCCAGCTGACACACCATCCTTCAGATGCATCAAATAAACTAGTATCCCCATTTCTCCTCTAGATAATCCCCTAAGATCAGGAGGTGGAGGCATTGGCCCAGTTCTTACCGCTACCATAAATTCAAATAGTTCTTCTGCTAATT
>DEQI01000131.1:0-3622 GCA_002360295.1 Planococcaceae bacterium UBA3370 | reverse complement strand
ACCTACTATGGTGCCTTTTTCTATAAAATCATTATTTCTTAGAGGTGTCCCATGAAAGCCAGTCAATTCTCGACTGCAAAGCAGCTTGTTGTTGAGCTGTTATTCGTTTCCCCACTGCTGTTTCCATTCCTCAACCTTATCATCAATTTCCTTCTCCGCTTGCTCTCTTTCCAATTCCTTGGCCTCTTTTATTGATTTGAAGTGTTCATTACGTATATTATGCATTGACTCAGCCAATTCTAAAACTTGTTTTCCCACTTCATCAGTAATTAATTCATTATTATTCAAGAAATAAACTATATCTCTTATACGAATATATTCTGAACTGGACGCTTGATATAAAGGGTTATAAATCTCATTCATTCGTTCAGAGGCTTTGATATATTGTTGCATCGTCACTCCTTGAGTCCAAACGAGTTGACCAATCGATGGCTGCCACTTTTTCGTTATTTGAACTTCAAGCTCAGTAGGATCCTCCACCGTCACATACTCTCCCCCACCTGAATCGGCCACTTGTTTTAGCTGTTGTTGGCCTTCATTATCAACGTCGAAACCGATAATATTGACCTTCGCTTTTATACTTTGGCTTTGAAGAAGCTTAGCTGCAGCAAATGGGTCTCCATCACATGTTTCCACCCCATCACTTACCATATAAACGAGATTCGAATATTCTTCGGCAGGATAGGCTTGCAAAATTTCACCCGCTTTATGAATCGCCCCAGCTAATGGAGTCCAACCTCTCGCCTCGAAAGAATGTAACGAGTGAGTGAAGTTATCAGCTTGATACGTTGATAGCGGATAAACCGACTCCACATTAGAACAGGATGCTATCTTATCGGACTCAGACGATGAGCCAACATGTCCATAGGCAATCAACGAGACATTGGCATCAGTAGGAATTTGTTCGACGAATTTGGCAATCGCCGCTTTCGCAAGTTCCATTTTCGTTTGACCGGCTATTTCTCCTTTCATACTGCCACTCGCATCCATTAACACGACAACATTCATTTTCTTTTGTTTCGTAGTGACCTCATCCTCACCATCCGGTAATTCTGGCATCATATACCCATGATCATAAGCAACTAATTGCTCATAATAATTTTTATAATTACCTGAACCAAGCATATAAACAAGGTAATCATATATCTGCTCACTGTTTAAATCTTTGTGTTCGGTAAAATATGTTTGTAACTCTTTTTCTACAATAGGATGAAACGTTTGCTCTAGAAAATCTAGGTATTGCTGAGCATCCCAACCCCCAAGTGTTTCTAACTGCTGGTCCATATGCATTTCGATTAACACACCAGCTTTTTGGTCAATCATTTCTTCCACTGTTTTCGCAGCTTGAGGAATCTTTTCCTCCGCTGTTTTCTCGGTTGGTGTTGTTTCGCCAGGCTTAACATCCTCTGTTTCTGTTTGCGTTTGATCATTCGAACACGCCGCTATAACCATTAAGAACAGCATACACACTAGGATTGCGCCTCGTTTAATAATCATTCTTCCACCTCCTTCAATTACGTACTATCTTTTACGTATTATGGAACAAATTGTTTCTAAGCCTTTTCATACATTTATACAGAGATATTTTGAGTATATATGACTAACAATAAAAGTACCCATTTTCACGCTAACTCTACTCCTTCTCTATCTCCAAGCAAAGTAATTGATCACGAAGCTAATCCTAGAGGTTAGCATAGACCTTATATACAGTTCGTTGAAGCATATTGTTCAATGAACCCACGTAGATGTTTACTAACTTCAACAGACATGCCTTAAACCCTTTTTTTACCAATAATAAAAAAACGAATTCCACCAACGGAAATTCGTTCTTTTTTCTCAAAGCTTATACCAAGCAAAGTGTAATCATTTTGATAATGCGAATTTTATATATGCTAAATGATGCTCTTCGTGCCAAGCTAATTTTGCAACTTTTGTTAAAACGGTTATTTCGCCGTTTGTTTGGTGAGTAAATGCTCGACCTAATTGCTCTTCAGTTAAACTTTGTCCTAAACATACGATACGCTCATTGATGCCTTCTAACATTTTTATAGAACTATCTACGGGGAGCTTTGTATCCGGTTGAACAGCCCACTTTTCTTCATCAAAAGCTGGAACGATTGGATTGTCATCGGTTAAAGCTAGCTTCAAACGTTGATACATATTCAACTGAGAATCTGCAATGTGATGTACAAGTTGACGAACTGTCCAAGCACCTTCACGATACGTTTTGTTGAATTCCTCATCACTTAAAGAATGAACAGCATCTCTTAGTCGTATTGTATAGGTTTCGATTTGCTTCAACCATTCTTGAACATGTTCCAATGTTACTTTTTCAGGAACTTGTAATTTGCCAATTGGGTATTTTACATCCATTTTCAAACCCCTTTCCCTCATTTTAATTTACCATTATAATCCTATAAAACCTAATATATCAATCACCTCAATGATTGTAAACATCTTCTATCCTTCTTAGAAAACAAAAAGAACGAATCCCTCATAGGAAATTCGTTCCTTTCGTTACACTCATACAAACCAGTAACCGGTCCTGTTTATCGGTAGGATTTAATTCTGATAGTTGATATCCTGATTGGTAAGGTAGTTAAAAATTTTGAGATTAGTTCCCTCTAGTTGTTCCTTATGCATATCGATCGCATTGATGCGATTATTTTCATATGTTTTATAATAATAAATACCTTTTTCTTGATCCATACAAGAAGAATAGGTTGTAAAATCCTCTAACCCTTCATCTGTAAGGACACCGCCTTTAACCATTTTCACATAATCCAGCATATGAAAAAATTGTGTAATGGTTTGTTCATCTCCTTCCATTTTGGGCATATGTGATCGAATAAAAGCAATCCTTACAAATCTAGAAACGGAGGCAAAGTCACCAGGTATACCTAAAGTTCCAGCGCCAACACCTAACGCATTTAAAGTATGCTCCCCCCATTTAGCTTGTTTAGGGGAAGTCGGTGTCAGATGTAAATACTCATTTAAGTTCGTTAAATGCCAATCAAAGGTAGGATTGTTTGTTATAACTCCGATGAAATTGTCATGTACAGTTAAGCGGTCTTTTGTTTTTTCTACCACAATCGCCTTGCCTGTCTTATCTGTAATCATCCAGTGAAGCATGGAAACCGGTGTTTTATCATTAATAGGACGATCCACCAATTCTAAATGCTCTATACCTTTCTTCACTTCTTCTACGGTTTCGTGATTGGACAACACCCATTGTATAAAATCGTAGGGGGCAATATTATTTTTACCTTCAATCGGTTCTTTCTCAAAGTATGCATAGCCTTCAAAATTTAATCCTGCGCAGGCTAAACCGGCATCATTCATCGCATCCGCTAGCGCAGGATGGTTGTCAATTACCGTTCCCATTCCAATAATAGCACGCTTATTTGTCACTTTTTCACCTGATACCTTATCTTGATATTGATAGTTCCTCGGCATAATCATTACTGCTTGGTTAAAATAATAGGCTAAGTCCATATTTCTTCCAAAAAACCATTTACCCTCTTGAGATTGAATACTTAATCCTGTACAAATATTGGTTCACCTCATTTTTCTAATATAATATGCGCACCACAATTGCTCACATCATGCTACATACAGACTA
>DEQI01000054.1:6508-9863 GCA_002360295.1 Planococcaceae bacterium UBA3370 | reverse complement strand
GACTCCTCTAAATTTCCGGTATAGTATGTCGCTTTTCCCGTTCTAGCATGGGTTAACGAGTAACCTAACATCGAATCTACCCCTTCTTTCGGGCTTGAGAAATCCGTGAAATAGTACATTTCACCGTCTTCCATAAAGACGGGACTTACATTCGCCTCTGTTCCTTCATCAGATGGTAGTTTGACATCCTTTTTACCGAATACGCTATTCCAAAAACCATGAACGTAATTACCGTAATAGCTATTTTGTAAACTAACTGCTTCTGGTGATACTGCTCCATCAATAAATGCTGGCACATCTGCTAATGGAATTTTTTCGGACGCTCCTGTTTTTGCATCCACCATCACAATCCCTTTCACATCAAAGCCATTACGAGCTGAAATAAATTCACCATAAGAGCGAATATAATAAGGTGTGCCATCATCATCAATTTCTAATTGTGGTTCACCATAAAAAATAAGCGTCGGATATTGCAGTCGCATATGACGTTCTAAGTTTTTATTGAAAAATGCAGACGGTACATACGTCATTTCGTACTTATTAAATTTTGGATTGTCGCTAGAATCTGTTGCACTCATCGAAAAATACCCTGGCGTTGTTTTCCCGTTAAACCACTTAAAGATTTCTGAAAACTCTACTGGCGCAATGTAAACAAGCTCACCATTTACTTTTTGAATTTGCAAACGACCTAACTCATAGTAACTTGTATTCGGTACTTGCCCGAATGCCTTTTTCATTTTATTTTTTACAAATTGTGGTGGAACACTTGCTGGCGTTTTCGTTTCATCAAACGGTTGAATTTCTACTTGCTCTGCCATTTCTGCAGACTTAAACTTCTCATCCGCATTAAATAATGGAGCTGCTAGTAAGTAGGAAACTACCACAATTGAAAAGAATGTTAGGAGCGATTTTAATTTTTGTTCAAATCCAGCTGATACTAATGCCCCTGCGAGAGAAGCAACTGGTAAAGCATACAAAAATACAGTCCAATGCAAATCAATTTTCGAAATATAAACTGAAATAAATGTTAATATGAAACTAGCAATAAATACGAATAACGCTAGAATATCGAATTGTTTGTTTGTTAATTTACCTTTTGGTGTACTTTTAGTGAACGGTACAATTAATCCCGTTATTACGATAGCAGCAAGTAATGCCAATATCGACAATTGTCCCATAAAATCATCCTCTCTTATTACTAAATACGTAATAACTTTTTTAAAGTTTCAATTTTTTCTATGATGGTTTTTTACTAAATACAAAGTTTATCAAGCGTGTTGATTACCCTTTTATTGTTACAAAGCTCTAAAGAATAAGTTGATTTCCGCTACGGCTGACTCGCTTTCCGCAGGCACGGCTTCAACTAATTTATTTCGGCTAAGGCCGAAATAAATGGATTTTCAGCTCGCGCTAATCCTGCAGGAGTCGAGTCACCTCCTCTCCAATCAACTAGCAAATGTCCTTTATTTATTTTTCTACTAGAGAAATCACGCTTTCATCTTCAAAAATATGTATAATCAACACATCTAAAAGTTTATAAAATTAAGGGGTGTATTATTCTGGAAAGAAAGATCCTATTATCTTTATTCGCCATTTTCGGTTTTTATTATGTATTTTTCTTTGATTCCATTGATCCAACTTTAAAAATGGTTTTTAAACTCGTGCCGATGATTTTGCTCATTGTATTGGCCATACGGACCAATGGAGAACGGCGTTATAAATATGTGATTATCATCGGGTTAGTATTTTGTGCCATTGGTGACTATACATTACAATGGTTTATGATCGGGTTAACAAGCTTTTTAATCGGTCATCTTTTTTATATTACAGCTTTCAGAAGCACAAACTTATCCAAAACACCTACAATCGCAAAAATATTACTTCTTGTTTACGGAGCAGTGATGATGTTCTGGATTGCTGGCACCGTTTTCCGAGATGGAGATACCATTCTTGGCTTTGCTGTTTGTGCTTATATAATTGTTATTTTATTGATGGGCTGGACAGCATTTCGTACCGGTAGCCATCTAGCTATTATTGGGGCATTGAGCTTTATTACTTCTGATTCAATACTGGCTATTAATAAATTTATAATGAATGTTCCGTATTCACATATACTCATTATGGCAACCTATTATGGAGCGCAATTATTGATTGCTCTCAGCATTACCCAATATTCCGTCCTTCGAAGTAAAATGATACAATAAAATGACTATAAATAAGGAGGCAGTTCGCCCATGAAAGAACAAGTAATTGAACGATTAATTCGTTACGTAAAAATTGATACACAATCAGATTTCAATAGTACAACGACCCCCTCTACAATGAAGCAATTTGACTTACTAAACCTATTAAAAGATGAGTTAGCTGAAATTGGATTAACAGAAATATCGCTTGACGATAATGGCTATTTATTTGCAACATTACCTGCAAACACAAGTAAAAACGTACCTACTATAGGCTTCCTTGCACATGTGGATACGACTACTGATTTTACTGGCACAAATGTGAAGCCACAGCGTATAGATCATTATGATGGGGGCGACATACAATTAAACGATAGCTTAGTGATGTCTACAAGCTATTTCCCGAACTTAAAAAACTATGTGGGTCAAACATTAATTACAACAGATGGCACGACATTACTTGGTGCCGATGATAAAGCCGGTATCGCGGAAATCATGACGGCGATGGATTATTTAGTGAAACACCCTGAAATTAAACATGGTAAAATCCGTGTAGCCTTTACTCCAGATGAAGAAATTGGACGCGGCCCTCATAAATTTGATGTCAAGGCATTCGGTGCTGATTATGCGTATACAATGGATGGTGGACCACTTGGTGAACTACAGTACGAAAGCTTTAACGCAGCTGGTGTGAAAGTAACAACTCGCGGCACAAGCGTTCACCCAGGCTCAGCAAAAGGTAAGATGGTAAACGCTATTACAATGGCTATTCAATTCCAAAATGAAATGCCTACAGACGCTGTACCTGAAAAAACAGATGGTTATGAAGGTTTTATCCACTTAATGAGCTTTAATGGACATATCGAAGAAGCTAAACTTTCTTATATTATACGCGACCATAACCGCGAAAAATTCGAAGCAAAAAAAGCTCATTTTATCGAAGTAGAAAAAATGATTAAGGCACAATTTGGCGAAGATGCGATAACAGTTGAAATCGAAGATCAATACTACAATATGGGCGAGAAAATTGAGCCAGTAATGGAAATTGTCGATATTGTTAAGGAAGCAATGGCCAAACTAAATATTACACCAATCATTGAGCCTGTTCGCGGTGGTACAGATGGTTCCCAACTTTCCTATATGGGATTACCAACACCTAATATTTTTGCAGG
>DEQI01000054.1:3801-6424 GCA_002360295.1 Planococcaceae bacterium UBA3370 | reverse complement strand
AAAGCAAAATAAATAATCTATATAAAATAGGGGTTTGTGATCACCAAACGATTCAAACTCCCTATTACCTGCAGTTACTTGTCGCAACGGGGACGTCTCAAATTAACTTTTCAGACGCCCCTTTTCTTCACGCAACAAAAGTCCGAATATTCCGTCACAAGGAGGTAGAAGACAATGAAGGAAATAGCAATCGGTATTGTCGCAGCATTATTTTTTGCTTTTACTTTTATACTTAACCATTCAATGGAACTAGATGGTGGAAGTTGGCTATGGAGTGCTTCTTTACGCTATTTCTTTATGCTCCCTTTTCTATTTGCTATTGTTCTTTACAGAAAAAATTATCGTCAACTACATACAGAAATGAAAACACACCCAAAACAATGGTTACTATGGAGCTTTGTTGGTTTCGTTTTATTTTACGGACCATTAACCTATGCTGCGGCTTATGGTCCAGGCTGGCTTGTATCTGGTACTTGGCAATTTACAATTGTTGCAGGCGTTTTATTAGCCCCTCTTTTTTTAACCGTCATAGATGGAATACAGGTGAGACAAAAAATCCCAATCATTTCTCTACTTATCTCTTGTATTATTTTAATAGGTATACTACTTATTCAAATACCACAGGCAAAAACAGTTTCCATACAAGCGCTAATGCTCGGTATAATCCCTGTCATGATTGCTGCATTTGCCTACCCACTTGGCAATCGCAAAATGATGGCTGTATGTAATGGGCGTCTTGATACATTTCAACGTGTTCTCGGAATGACGATTGCTTCATTACCTGCCTGGATGATTATGGCTGTTTATGCACTTCTAACTGTGGGCCTTCCTTCTAGTAGTCAAGTTTTTCAATCATTATTAGTTGGGCTTAGCTCGGGGGTTATTGCCACGATCTTGTTTTTTATTGCAACAGACCGGGTTCGGGGGGACCAAGGGAAACTTGCGGCTGTAGAAGCGACACAATCTACAGAAGTTGTTTTTGTCATCATTGGAGAAATGCTTTTACTCGGTATACCACTCCCTTCACCTATCGCCCTTATTGGTTTAGGGGTCATTATTGTAGGTATGCTACTACACAGTTATCATACAGTTCTCCATAGCAAACGCTCTAAATTAACAGACGAGAATATAGAAGTGCCCTCTTAAAAGTGAAGCATCCTACTCACATTGGCACAAGATTCAAAATCAATTTTTTTACTTCCGCATAAAAAAAGACGCTGATATTTTATTAATCAGCGTCAAAGCATTTTGTTCTCAAACGAGAAACAATGAAAAAGGGTATTACAAGCATTTTGACAAATCCAATTGATTTGTCCCCATTTACGTTCTATATGATGAGGGGGGTTCAGAACGTTATATTGAACTAGCAAACCTCTGGAGAAAAGTAGCTAAAGTTCAAACTCACTGACACTGTTTTGCAGTGAGTAGTAATGGTTATACGATAATGATAATCATTTTCATTTAGTTTGTCAATCCATATATTTGAAAAGATTTTCAGAGCTACTTTTGGTTGTTTAAACCTATAATTATTTCAGTAAAATAGCTTTTTAGACCGCCCATGTTGGCTCCAAAAATGATCACTGAAGTACTACTTCTAACTATTCAGATGGTCTTTACATGCGACGGATCGCTATCACTTCAATCCCTACTTTATTTATATGTTTTATTTAGTTCAATGTATCCATCGCCATTTGTGAAGCAAAAAATGGTACAATAACGATATAAAGAAAGGGTGAAATGAATGCCAGCATTATCCTATGATCAAGTCCGTTTGCTCAATTCCTATAGTATATATACAGAAAATCCCGAGCGTCCTTTATTTACACTTGCTAATTTACATAAAGATTTTTATTTAACAGATTTCCGTGATTTAATGATGGGCATTACGCAAGCAGCTACTGAAACTGCTGCCATTTCTCATTTTATGCGTCGATACGGAATGTTTGTCGCTATGCAATTTTATATGCTTGCTACGTACGATGAGGTATGGGATGGTAAGCTAGAAGATATTCGTTTTGCACTCGTTCATGAATATGGCAATAATACGCTCGGTACCTTTATTACTGTAAACGATTTCCGCTACGTCGACGAAGACGAACGAGAAAATGTTATGCACAACATTTTATATAAACAAACGTTTGAAATTATCCAGCAATTACGAAAAACAACTTCTATTTCTCCTCTTGTTATGTGGGAAAGTATTTTCGGCTATATCGTCTGGCACTATCATACATTACTAGAAAATCCAGCGCTTGCTGACCGTGCGTTTGAGGATATCGAAATATTGGAAGGAACAAATGTATGGCGCTATATTTCTGATAAATCGTTATTTCTCTCTTATACGGGAGGCAAACATCCATCTCAATTATTAAATGTCCCTGTTCGCAAAAGCTGCTGCCAATCAAAAGATATTCCAGGGCTTATAGCTTGTGGATTTTGCCCATTAAAATAACGGAATAACATTTTTCAAACGATAAAAGAAAGATGACTTTGGTAGTAACGTAGCCGAAGCCATCTTTTTAATTTATGTAAAAGGGATACAACTACTTCATTACATACTCCTGATAGTACCCTATATTTCAAGACGTACGTTTTTTTAACAGTTTTTTTAATTTAAATTTGA
>DEQI01000054.1:1390-3772 GCA_002360295.1 Planococcaceae bacterium UBA3370 | reverse complement strand
CAAAATAAGGAATTTATATCATAACAAAGATTGGAGGGGTGTTTATGTTAGAAGTTAGAAAAATTGAACCTGAGATGACTTACACTCTTAGACATATGGTTCTCCGTCCGAACCAAAGCGTTGAGGATTCTAAATATGACACCGATCATGAAGATCATTCGTTTCACGTTGGGGCATTTTATCAAGAAAAATTGATTAGTGTTGCATCCTTTATTATAGACAATAACCCTGACTTCCCTATAGAAAGACAATACCGTTTAAGGCAAATGGCTACGCTTGAGGATTATCGAAAGCTAGGAGCAGGCAGAGAAGTTGTACACTTTGCTGAACATATATTAAAACAACTCGGCTTTGACTTCTTATGGTGTAAAGGAAGAACAACAGTTCAAAAATATTATGAGAAATTAGGTTTTAATGTTCATGGTGATGTGTTTGATTATCCGCCTATCGGTCCACATATTGTGATGTACAAAAAATTAATATAAGAAAAAGAGAATGTCCCCCCGCTTATTCCCGACAGCAAATGGTAACCCCAATTATGCTTTTAATTATTAGGCATACCTCGAATTCCTGGAGCTAGACACTGCTCATGCTTCTTATCTATTAAAACAACCTAAAAAAGATGACTCCACACATACTGAAGTCATCTCATTATTTTTTATTGTCGATATTCTACATACCAATCATCATCACGGTTAACCATTGCAACCCCATAATAGCCATTTTTCAAATAGTTTTGCTGTTGTTCAACGTCGCCCATCGAAATGAAAACCGGTTCTCCTGTTCGCTCTAGGTTGTCTTGCAAAGACTTCCCAAATACATATCGGAGTTTCCCACCATATTTATATTTCAACGCAAAAATTTGCATTTGTTGAGCGAACTTATCTTTTAAGCTAGCTATATTGTAAGGCATAACAGTAGCACAAACCCAGTCATACTGATTCAAATCTACTTGCGTCATAATAATGTTTGCTAAAGTTTTTTGCAATCCGAAACCACGAAAATCTGGATGTACATTTGAAATCTCTTGATACAGAACACGCGATAAATCCTTTGCAGCAATATCTAAACCTAAATGCTCGTCCTCATGCTCATCTGGTTTTAGTAGTGCTCGAAAGGCTATTAATTTTTCCTCTACAAAAGCACCGATCATTAACCCGTTACCACCTAATATATTGAGTAATTCCTCATCACTTAGCGGCTGTAATATATTTTTATCAGGTAATGCAGCAAGTACCGCTTGTTGTAATTCTTTAATTTGCGGTAAATCAGAAACGGTTAATGTAGATACTGTAAAAGGAATATCGTTTAAATAACCTTCGTAAATCATGCCTTCACCACATCAGCGTATTGAGTTAGTTCAGCAATAATAGATTCATCAATTTCAACACCTAACCCAGCACCTGTGCCAAGTTCAATAAATGGGATATGATAGCTTTCTTTTAGATTTCCAATATCTTTTGAGAATTTTAGTGGGCCCGTTAATTCCACACTTGTTATCACTTTTTTCGAAAAAGCCACATGGAATCCAGCAGCTGAGCCAATTGACGATTCTAGCATAGAGCCAATTTGACATTCCATGCCTGCCATCTCAGCCATTGCCGCTAGTTTCATTGCAGGATAAATACCACCGCATTTCATTAATTTGATATTCACTTTATCTGCTGCACGCTTGGCAATAATTTCACGCATATCACGCATATTGCATAAGCCTTCATCGATCATTACAGGTACAGTTGTTTTTGATTTTACTTCTACCATGGCATCAATATCATTTGCTACTACAGGTTGTTCGAGCCAATCTAGCCCTACAGATTTTAATGCATCTAGCGCCTGCAGTGTCGCTCTGCTAGTTTTCCAGCCTTGGTTTACATCTACACGAATAGCAATGTCGTCTCCCACACGTTTACGGACTGCTTGAATTCGTTTTACATCACTCGCGACATCGCGACCAACCTTCATTTTAAATGAACGATAGCCTTGTTTTACGCGCTCCTCTGCATCGGCTGCCATTTTTTCTGGTTCACCAATACTTAATACGTGTGTTACAGGGAACTTGTCATGATAACGCCCACCGATTAATTGATAGACCGGTACACCCAGCTTTTTCCCCGTTACGTCAAAGCAAGCTATATCGATAGCCGCTTTAGCAGCTGGCACGTTTTTCACTGCACTATCTAATAAGTGATGAATGGCTTCAAAGTTCATTGGATTTTGACCAATTAATAATGGGGCAAATTTATGCTTTAATACGGCATAGGTTGATTCGATTGTCTCACCTGTTACGTGGTCATCAGGTACAGATTCTCCCCATCCAACAAGCCCACATTCTGTTGTAAGCTTAACAATAATGGATGGCATCGAAGGATACGTATCGTAACT
>DEQI01000054.1:0-1207 GCA_002360295.1 Planococcaceae bacterium UBA3370 | reverse complement strand
CCTAAATCAGCGCCAATCCCGATCATAACAGCTTTAATTTCCGGCTTCGTTATCGTATAAAAGTGGAAATCATCACTTCCAGGAGTGACGACAGCAGGCGCTAGATAGTCTTTCCCAAATGCTTCAACGATGGAGCGCTCTGCAATTTTAGCCGCATCATGTGATACTTCTGCCCCCGGTGTCATGTCTAACCATTCCCATTGTATAGGTGTATCGAACATTTGCTCAATATGTTTAAAGCCCTTTTCAATTCGTTTTTGTAAGTCTACTAGCACTTCATTTTTTTGTGCACGTACATCTAATGAGAAGGATGCTTTCCCTGGAATGATATTGACACTTCCCCCATCAGCATTCATTTTAGTGATTTTTGCCGAATATACTTCGAAAGGATTAATATGAATCGTATTCAACATTTGCTGAATCGCAAACAATGTATCAATAGAGGTTCTCCCTTGATGTGGTCTTGCTCCATGTGCATCAATACCATTAATCGTCCCTTGTAAAAATACAGCAGCACCATGGTGAATAGCTGATGTTATTTTTCCATAAGGTAATTCTTCAGCAGGACGCAAATGAATACCAAACATGTAGCTCACATCATCTACTACTCCCCTTTTTAACATCGCTAAAGCACCTCCACCGGTTTCTTCAGCTGGTTGGAAAATAAAGCGAATTCGTTTCGTAAGCGGCTGATCTTTCAACTCTAAAAGTGCACCTAAAACCATTGAAATATTTGCATCATGACCGCATGAATGATTTGCCTGCATAACACCATCTACTTCTTGCCATAGTGCATCAATATCTGCACGTACTGCAATGACTTCATCACCTGTCCCTATTTCAGCAACAAGTCCTGTAACATCATCAAATGTACGATAAGATACACCTAACTCATCTAAAATAGATGCAATTTTTTTTGTTGTTTCGAACTCTTTCCAGCTTACCTCTGGATTTTTATGAAAATAATCAAACCACTTGTAAATGGTCGTATCAAATGTTTGAACTCGCGTCATATTTCGCACCTCGAATTTTTAATGAACTTACTATATTATACCGAATAATAGTCAAAAAATTAATAATAGATGCCTAAAATTGAATAATAAAAGCGAATGTTCCTAAATACCAGAACATTCGCACCTTGAGCGCTGCCTTATAAACTTGTAAAAAAGCCTATCGGATATTCCTCACGATATAAACAATCTTCAAC
>DEQI01000320.1 GCA_002360295.1 Planococcaceae bacterium UBA3370 | reverse complement strand
GAACTACAAGGCAAGAAAGTATCGCCACAAATTTTAGATGAAGCATTATCAGCAGTTTTTGGCATACATACCGAATATATTTCGATGAATATTCAATCGAGCGAAGTGTATCCATTTTTATTTAATGACAAACGTGATATATATTTAAATACATACAAACAAGATGCTGTCAATGTTATTTTTAAAGATGGACTCGTTCTTTATTCTGCTGAACCATTATTAAAAGCACTAGGATATACAGCTAAAGAAGGGAAAAATGGCTATTATGTTACGAGTGATACACGTTCATTCCGTTTCCCGAAAGAGCCAGGATTCTATGTGTTTAACCAACGACGTTATAACACGATTTCTGAGCCGATTATACAAGTGGCAGGCGATTATTATATTGAAGAATCATGGTTACAACGTTTATTTTTAGTAGAAATTCAGAAAAAGGATGAAAAAATTATTTTAACGACTGCGACAGCACAACAAGATGAATGAAAGCTTGGTGATATTATGCGTGTTGTAGCAGGTGAACGAAAGGGTATGCCATTAAAAGCGATTAGTGGTAATACGACTAGACCAACGACAGATAAAGTAAAAGAATCGATTTTTAGTATGATTGGTCCATTTTTTGAAGGTGGGATCGCTCTTGATTTATTTGCTGGGAGTGGTGGACTAGGAATAGAGGCATTAAGCCGTGGGGCAGAACGAGCCATTTTTGTTGAAAAAGATGGGCGTGCCTTTCAAGTGTTACAGGAAAATATTAAAAAATGTCGATATGAAGATTGTTCAGAACTTTTTCGGACTGATGCGTTGCGTGCAGTAAAGGGGTTAATGAAGCGTGATATTACGGTTGATTATGTTTTTTTAGATCCACCGTATCATAAAAGTGAGTATTATGATTTACTATCAACGCTTATAGAAAATGGCAAAATAGCGAAAACAGGTATTATTTTATGTGAGCATTCAACGGCTATTACATTGCCTGATACTTATGGCTCGTTTCAGTTAACGAAAAGAGAAACTTATGGTGGAACGATTGTTTCGATTTATCGTTGCATAGGGGAAGAGGGAGAAAGTATTGTCTGAAAAAATTGCAGTAGTTCCCGGAAGTTTTGATCCGATAACGAAGGGTCATTTAGATATTATAGGTCGTGCAGCCGATGTGTTTGATATTGTCTATGTCGCGGTGTTAAACAATTCAGCAAAACAGCCATTATTTACAATCGAGGAACGAATTGCATTAATTACAGAAGTAACAAAAGATATTCCGAATATTCGTATTGAAAGCTCTTCTGGTTTATTAATTGATTATGCAAAGGAAAAAAAGGCGAAAGCGATCGTTCGTGGTTTGCGTGCAGTTTCAGATTTTGAATATGAAATGCAAATTACTTCGATGAACCGAGTGCTTGATGAAAATATTGAAACATTTTTTATTATGGCAAAAAATCAATACTCGTTTTTAAGCTCAAGTATCGTGAAAGAAGTTGCTAAATATGGTGGCGATGTTCACGAACTTGTACCAGCTGTAGTAGATCAAGCATTAAAGGAAAAATTTAAGAATAGGTAATAATGTAGACAAAGTTGGATTTCTGACTTTGTCTACATTTATTTTTAAGGGGAGTAGGAGTTAGTGTTGTTGGTCATTATCCGTATACCTTGCATTTTTTGTTTAATAATAAAAGGGTGTTCATTAGTCGTTTTACTTAAAAAATCTACATGAATAGTAGCCAGTATAGGGAAGGAATGGACACCATATAGAATAGACGAATGAAAATATACGGACGAATAGCAACTGACCCTGTTTTGGCTATGACAAGTATTTGCATGTGTATGCTTAAGCTCTGAGCGGTTAAACCAGTAATTAAACCGATGATTAGTAAATTATTTGTTAAATGCTCGCTCATCAGCTGTAAACCATTTGTCATTTCAAGAATGGAGGCAAATAATATTTGCACAATGTCATTGAAGTGAAAAAATTTGCTCATACTATGCATGATGACTGTATAAATTGTTGTGAAAAAAATAATGGTTGCACTCACGATAAAAACAGTTGGCATACTATCTTTTACACTGTTAGAAAATGCATTGCGGGTAGAGATTAAAGTAACTTTGTTGTTTTTTTTATGAGGAAGTCTATAGTATACGATACTAAGTAATACTAATGAAAAACTATGTAATAGAAATAAGTATTTCCAGCTTATAGAAGTATCCCCGAGTAAATCTAATCCTACGTAACCTAAAACAAATAATGGGCTTGGACAATGGCAAATACCGAGAAGAATAGCTGCTTCCTTTTTTGATAGCTCTTCTGTTTTAACTAGTTGTATGATGGAAGCTGCACCTGTTGGAAATCCCCCAATGGCACTTATGGCATAGGTTTTCAAGTATAGTAAAAATGGGTGTGCAGTATGCTTTGCTGTCATTCGAAGCAACCATCCAGTTAAAATTAAATAAGGTAATAAATAGGGGAATAAAGCCTCCATAAATAAATGAACTCCTAAATCTGTTCCCTCATGCGCGACACCGGGGAATAACAGGAGTAAAATAAGTAACGATATACAAATAAATATAGTAAATAAATGTATGATACAATCAGCTCTTTTCAATATTTTGTCAAGTGTAGAAGCAAGTGCTACACTAACTATATGCAAAAAAGTTTGCCGATAGTCCCACACAGAAGGAGGATGGATACATAATGAAGAAAAAGCTAATAGGACTTACTATTATGGTTGTTTTAATAAGTTTCCTGTCTTTTTATAAGCTAGATGCTTATATCATGAGCCCAGGAAGTGCGTATGATGTAAG
>DEQI01000132.1:3439-7776 GCA_002360295.1 Planococcaceae bacterium UBA3370 | reverse complement strand
ATAAGGACACTATGGTAAAATAATAATATGTCGTCAAAAGAAGGAGAAAGGTCACTATGAAGCTATTCGTATTGAACGGTCCGAACTTAAACCGACTTGGGAAGAGGGAGCCGGAAATATACGGTAAGGAAACGTTAAAAGATATAAAAATGCGATTACAAATGCTTGCAAATGACTATCATGCAAGCATAGATTTTCGTCAATCTAATCATGAAGGTGAGTTAATTGATTGGATTCACGAAGCTGAGGATACAGGCATAGCTGGCATTGTTTTTAATCCCGGTGCATATACACATACGAGTATTGCATTACGTGATGCGATTGCTGCTGTGAATGTCCCGGTAATAGAAGTACATATTTCGAATATTCATAAACGTGAAGCATTTCGCCATCATTCTATGTTAGCTGCAGAGTGCGAAGGTCAAATTTGCGGCTTAGGTACGTTTGGCTATGATTTAGCACTACGTAAGTTTTTACAACAAATATAAAATAAGGGGATAAAAGAAATGAAATTAGTCAAATTACGTCAAGCTTTAATCGACAACAACATTGATGCTTTATTAATTACTAACGAATATAATCGCCGGTATATGACAGGATTTACGGGAACTGCCGGTGTTGCAATCGTCTCAAAAGAGGATGCGGTTTTTATTACCGATTTCCGTTATACAGAGCAAGCATCTGAACAAGTAAAAGATTTTCGTATCGTTCAGCATACAGCTACGATTTTTGCTGAAGTGGCAAACCAGGTAGCATTAATGGGCATTAAAACATTGGGTTTTGAAAAAGATACTCTAACTTATGGCATGTATGAGCTATACAAATCGGAAGTAAAAGCAGAATTTGTACCTTTCTCAGGTTTAATCGAAAAAATTCGCTTGATTAAGACAGAACAAGAGATTAATATTATTAAGGCTGCATGTGAAATAGCAGATAATGCTTTCACACATATATTAGGCTTTATTGAGCCCGGTAAAACGGAGCTTGAAGTTTCGAATGAACTAGAGTTTTTCATGCGCAAACAAGGTGCAACAAGCTCATCTTTTGATATTATCGTTGCTAGTGGTGTTCGCTCTGCATTACCACATGGTGTGGCAACTGACAAAGTAATTGAAAAAGGTGACTTTGTAACACTTGATTTCGGTGCATTGTATAACGGATATATTTCAGACATTACTCGCACAATTGCGGTTGGACAGCCTTCTGATAAGCTAGTAGAAATGTACAATGTAGTACTAGAATCACAGTTATTAGCATTAGAAAAAGTAGCTCCTGGCATGACAGGAATCGAAGCAGATGCAGTAGCACGTGATTATTTAAAATCAAAAGGCTATGGTGAAGCATTTGGTCATTCAACTGGTCATGGTATTGGTTTAGAAGTACATGAAGGACCGGGATTATCATTCCGCTCAGAACAAGTATTAGAACCGGGCATGGCGGTTACAATAGAACCAGGCGTATATTTACCGGGCATTGGCGGAGTACGTATTGAAGACGATATTTTAATCACAGAAACAGGCAATGAAAAATTAACTCATTCAACAAAAGACTTAATCATTTTATAATTTGGAGGAATATTCATGATTTCAGTAAACGATTTCCGTACAGGATTAACAATTGTCGTGGATGGACAATTATACCGCGTACTTGATTTCCAACACGTTAAACCAGGTAAAGGTGCTGCATTCGTACGTTCAAAATTACGTAACTTACGAAATGGTTCTGTAAATGAAAAAACTTTCCGTGCTGGTGAGAAAGTTGAAAAAGCAATGATCGAAAACCGTAAAATGCAATATTTATATGCACAAGGTGACGAGCATGTGTTTATGGACTTAGAATCTTATGAGCAAATTGAATTAGCATCAGTTCAAATCGAAGATGAATTAAAGTACCTACTTGAAAACATGGAAGTACACATTCAATCATACCAAGGTGAAATGTTAGGTATTGAGTTACCAAACACTGTTGTATTAACAGTTGCTGAAACTGAGCCTGGTATTAAAGGTGATACAGCTTCAGGTGGTTCTAAACCAGCAAAAATGGAAACTGGTTTAATGGTAAATGTACCATTCTTCGTTAACGAAGGTGACAAACTAATTATTAACACAACTGATGGTTCATACGTTTCACGTGCTTAATTAGAATATAACTTTTAAAAAGGATGACTAGGAAGCTTTTACTTTCTAGTCATCCTTTTTTCGTAGTCTAAGCAGCGCAGTTTATAGCGGAAATCTAAGATTTAGATCGTCTTCTTTCGGAGAGAATGGCTAGCAGGTTAGATGGAAATCGACTCTCGGTAATGGTAGATTGATATTATATTGGAATATATTAATAATATATCCTATAGACTTATTTCGATGAAACAATTACAATTTTTGTATGAGGTGATGGAGATGTTAGAAAAATTTAATATTCATAAACCAATTATACAAGCACCAATGGCAGGTGCTACAACATCAAAATTCGTTGTTGCATGCTGTGAGGCAGGTATATTAGGCTCGATTGGTGCAGGTTACTTAAACGGAGAAGAAACGAGAGCATTTATTCAAGAAGTAAAAAAAGCAACCAATAAGCCTTTTGCTGTTAATTTGTTTATCCAAGAACAGCCACAAATTGATATCAATGTGTTGCAGGATGCTCGAATGGCTCTTCAACCCATTTATGAAGAGTTGAACATACCGGTTGTACAAACGGTTGTTTCAGATGAATTATATGCTGGACAGCTACAGGCAGTCATAGAAGAACAAGTACCTATTTGTAGTTTTACATTTGGTATTCCGACTGCTGAGGATCTAAAACGTCTAAAAGAAGCAGGTATTTATACAATTGGGACGGCTACAACATTACAAGAGGCGCTAGCAGTTGAAGCGGCTGGACTTGATGCAGTGGTTGTACAAGGTAAAGAAGCAGGAGGTCACCGGGGTTCATTTATCGAACCAATTGAGCTCATTCCACTACGGGAGTTGCTTGTGCAAATTGTAGATAAAGTGACCATTCCGGTAATAGCAGCAGGCGGGATTATGACTGCTGTGCATGTTCAAGAAGTATTACAAGCTGGGGCGGAAGCTGTTCAATTAGGTACCGTTTTTTTAGTAGCCTCTGAATCAGAAATTTCTCCAGTACATAAAGAAGCCATTTTACAGTCCAAAGAATGTAGTACAACCTTAACAAAAGCCTTTACAGGTAAATATGCGCGCGGCTTAGCAAATGATTTTACTGAACAATTACAAGAGGCTGTGGTGGCGCCTTATCCATTACAGCATCATTTAACAGTGGCGATACGAAAAGAAAGTGCTAAACAAAAACGTCCAGAATTTTTATCTCTTTGGATGGGAGAAAATAGCTTTATGGCAGAAGAAGCACCTGTAGCAACAATTGTAGAAGCGATGTTGAAAAATATAGAGTGATAGACAAAACGCGATTTATGACGATCGCGTTTTTTTCTATGAGAAAAACTAGTTCTACTAAAACATTCCCTCTCATATAATGCGGTACGTAAGGAGGCCGATTTAGTGGAGCTTCAAGATGTATTACGCGTGGCAGGAGTAGGACTTGTCATTGCTTTATTACATGTGTTTTTTGACCAAACAGGTAAGAAGGAATTTTCATTTTTCTTATTTTTCATTGCTTATTTGTATATGACGGCAGAACTAATCCGATTTTTACGCTTATTTTTCAATGAAATTATCATTTTCTTTCAATGGCTCACGTCAACGAGGTAAGCTATGGAAACATTGTTTTCCGCCGTCATCCTATTGCTGCTACTTCTATTTTTAAGACAAGCAATACCGAGTTTACACCCATTATTTGTTGTTATTTTTTTCTTCGTATTTTTTCAGTTTGCGTTTTTTCAAACATTTGTCCCGTTTCTACGCTATTTTATAGGACTTGTTCAACACGTACCTTATGCGGTTCAGCTCATTTACTCTGCAGCTTTATTTGTACTAAGTGAGCTTCTTTACACACTATTAGCAGAAAATGAATATGAAGCAATTGGAGAGGTGTTACAATTAGTCATTCGCATTACCTTATTAATGTATTGGATAGTAGAGCTTGAGCCTGTCATTCAAACATTATCAAGCCTTCTAAAAAAGGTGCAATAGATGGAAACGATATTTGCTATTTTTCAAGAGCCTATCGCTAATGTGCTATTTATTTTTACGGGAATCATTACTTATGTGTTGCTATTTTTACTCATTGAAGCCTTTGCTCCAAATTTTAAAAAGTGGCTAGATCCATTATTTATTATTTTGACTTACTTTAACGCTAAGTAAGATAATCTTTGATTCATTTCAATTAATGGCACAGCTTGCAGAAGTGTTTTCAGCTTTCTTTTT
>DEQI01000132.1:427-3336 GCA_002360295.1 Planococcaceae bacterium UBA3370 | reverse complement strand
ATTATTCCTGCATTATTTGCCTCACTCATATTTGATTTTTGTACACGCTTTTTACCAAGTATTTCCTTTAAGAAACTGGCTGATTTATTACGTATGACATGTATGGCAATGATTGCTGCTTCTTCTTTAGCACTCACGATGGTTTTAACATTTTCCGGTGTGGCCTTTTTTACAGTAGATGCTGTTGTCACTTCTCCTCTTAAGAAAATGGTCGAGCAAACCATACCATTTGTCGGCTCTATTATTGTACAAGGGTTTTCACTATTACAGAAATTTCAGGGATCTGCTACTACAATAGCCGGGTTCTCAACCATTACCGCATTTGGAGCAGCTGCTTTTTATCCAGCTGGCACACTGCTTGTCTATGCATTTAGCTGTAAATTATTAGGGGCCATTACGGAGCCATTTACTAGTAGTACTGTAAGTGGATTTATAGATGATGTAGGCAATACATTATTTATTTTATGCGCAGTGGCCATCATCATTGGCTTTACGTTTGTATTTATTTGGTTGTTATTGTTTTTGATTGTGCAGTTAGGGGTGGGGAAAAGTTTATGATTACTTTGCTGGCTATTATTATTATCGGCCAATGCTTATTGTTATTAGCGGAAGAAAAACGCTTTTTAGTGTATATTCGGTTGGCCATTTTTCTTTGCTTCTATTCATTTGCTATTAATTTTTTCAGCATATAACTCGCAATTTACTCATACAATATGATGACTTTTAAGAAAGGGGGCGCCAGCTAATATGTGGAGAAGCGATTAAGTCGTCCTCTTCTTCTAATCGTTCCGGTTATTATTTTCGTTATCTATTTAGTCATAACGCAAAATACTTCCATGTCAACGGACTCCGGTGCAGAAAGTTTATTAGAAAAAACGCTGCAGGAGATAGAAGGTGTTGGACAAGTAAAAGTTTATGTTCATTATGAACAGAAAAATCAAGCATTTTTGAGCGACTATTTTCGTTCTAGTGAAGGTGGTGTCACAGGTGTACTTATAGTAAGTGAAGGAGCGGTGGAGCCAAGTATAAAGCGCGAGTTAATGGAAGTTGTAAGTCGCGTAATGCAAGTTCCAGCACACCGGATAATGATTGTACCTATGCGAAAAAAAGGAGATGAATCATGAAAGTAAAACGTAGAACAGTGTGGTTATTAACTTTAGTCAGTTTAGCGGCAGTGATATCTGTCTATTATGTTTTTGAAAAAGACAGCAACACGAATTTAATGGCGATTTTCTCAAATGATACGATGCAAGAAACTTCATTAACAGGTACTGATCAGACAACACCTGTCCAATCAGAAAGTCATTTATTTGAACAGATGCGTATGGAAATGAGCCATCAACGTAGTCAGTTACGTGAGCAATATGAACAAAAAATCGCATCTAATCAATATACAGCTGAAGAAAAAAATCAAGCATTTAATGATATGGATGCTTTAATAAAGCGTGAATCCTCAGAAGCAATGTTGGAAATGCTCATCAAGTCTTTAGGTTATGCCGATGCATTTGTAAAAGTAGAAGATGAAAAAATTGGTGTTACAGTGATGTCAGACGAAATGTCAAAAGCACAAGCTAGTGAAATTGTATACATTGTAAAATCAGAACAAGGAGACGATGTACAAGTAACGGTTGACTATAAATCAAATTATTACTAATGAAAAAATAGATTAAAATATTGTGTTTGTTATATAGCAGTGTTTGTAAAAATGTATATCAATTCGAAATGAATGCGCTAACTTATGTGTGTTTTTATTAATTTTTTAATTAGCTATTTCAAAATGTTCCAATAAATTATAAAATAAATATCGTAGTTATTAAATTACGCAAAAGGGAGAGTAAATCATGTTCAAAATTCAAGAAATCCGTGAAATTATTAAATTAGTAGACGCGTCATCAATCGATGAATTTATTTATGAAGAAGACGGGGCTAAAGTTAAATTAAAAAAGAATAATACAGTTACTGAAGTAGTAGCTTCTAAAAAAGAAATAGCAGTTGCAGAGCCTGTTGTGCAACAAGCTCCTGCAGCACCTACACCTGTAGTAGAAACAGCAACAGCTGCAGCACCTGTAGCACCAGCTACACCAGTGAGTGATGATGCATCACTACATAAAATCACATCACCAATGGTAGGTACATTCTATCAAGCACCAAATCCAGAGTCACCATCATACGTTAAAGTAGGCGATAAAGTAGGCGAAGAATCAATCGTTTGTATCGTTGAAGCAATGAAATTATTCAATGAAATCGAAGCTGAAATTAAAGGTGAAATTGTTGAAGTGCTAGTAAAAGACGGACAATTAGTAGAGTATGGTCAACCTTTATTCTTAGTGAAAGGTGAATAAGGGAGTGATTCCAATGAAAAAAGTATTAATTGCTAACCGTGGTGAAATTGCTGTTCGTATCATTCGTGCTTGTAAAGAATTAGGTATTGAAACAGTGGCAGTTTATTCTGAAGCCGACGCTGATGCACTGCATGTAAAACTAGCAGATGAAGCGTATTGTATCGGACCTAAACTATCTAAGGATTCCTACTTAAGTTTCCCTGCATTACTTGGAGTAGCGCAAAAGACAGGTGTTGACGGTATTCACCCAGGATATGGTTTCGTGGCTGAGAATGCTGATTTTGCTGAAGCTTGTGAAAAAGCTGGGATTAAATTTATCGGTCCATCATCAGATTCAATTAAAATTATGGGGATTAAAGACGTTGCACGTGCTGAAATGGAAAAGGCAGGTGTTCCATTAGTTCCCGGTACTGGCATTGTTCCTGATATTGAAACAGGTAAAAAATGGGCGCAAGAAATCGGATACCCTGTGATCATCAAAGCAACTGCAGGTGGTGGCGGTAAAGGTATCCGTGTTGCGCGCACAGAAGAAGATCTTGTTAAAGGAATCGAAATTACACAAAAAGA
>DEQI01000132.1:0-410 GCA_002360295.1 Planococcaceae bacterium UBA3370 | reverse complement strand
GCGGCGGCTTTCGGTAATCCAGGTGTCTATTTAGAGAAATTTATCGAGTACTTCCGCCACTGTGAAATCCAAGTGTTAGCGGATGGACATGGCAATGTGGTGCACCTTGGTGAGCGTGACTGTACGGTACAACGCCGTATGCAAAAGCTTGTTGAAGAAGCGCCATCTCCAGCATTATCTCCAGAACGTCGTGAAGAGATGGGTGAAGCGGCTGTTAAAGCAGCTCAAGCTTGTAATTATGAGGGTGCTGGTACTATTGAGTTCATCTATGATTATCAAGAGGACAAATTCTACTTCATGGAGATGAACACTCGTATCCAAGTAGAGCACCCAGTAACTGAAATGATTACAGGTGTTGACTTAGTTCAACAACAATTAAAAATTGCAAGTGGAGCTAAACTTCCATTCAA
>DEQI01000189.1:2894-15844 GCA_002360295.1 Planococcaceae bacterium UBA3370 | reverse complement strand
CACTGAGCTACTTCGGAATAATGTTGTTGTGTCGTCATTACCTTGTCGACATTTATTATTATAGCTACGTCTTCTCATATCGTCAACACTTTTTATAATATTTTTATTAAAAATTTATCATACCTCTTAAAAACCCTTATATATCAACATTTCTATATTATATTTTTTTACTGCAACTCCAACAAACTCAACATATCAATAAAAAACAATATAATAAATCCTTATACTTGAAAAGTTAATTTTCCACTTCACTCTTTATTAATCGAATGGGTCCATGACATTTACTACAACAATATTTATTAACTGCCATTTTACGTTTTCTAGTGTAGAGTTGCTTACACTCTATACATTGATATGTATAAATCATAGTAGGTCGCTTTTTTTCTTGTTCTTCTATGGAAGAACAAAATCTTGGTGCTCCAACTTTTTTTAAAAGAACCCGGAAATCTCTATCTCGATGTTTATACCCCATTCCTCGAATATGTAAATGATAATGGCATAGCTCATGTAATATAATACCGCGCAATTCATCCATTCCAAAGTGCTCGTACAATCTTTTATTAATTTCTATATTATGAGTATGTAATAAATAACGACCCCCTGTTGTTTTTAATCGATTATTAAAATAAGCTTTGTGCAAAAAAGGTACGTTAAAATATTGTTGGGATAATTGCTCTACTAATAATTGTAAATCTGAATCGGTCATTTTTATTCACCTCACCACTAAAATAAAACAAACCCTCAATATATTAAAGTATTTCCAACAGAACGAAAATCAATAATGAATCATACAACCTTTCTATAAATAAAATAGAGAAATCGTATTAGTATAGCAATGCAACCTACTAAAACGATTCATTTTGAATAGAACAAGAATCCACGATCTTCCGTGAAAGAGGTGTGGATTCTTGTTCTTTCTACATCAAACGCTATAAATTTATTTTCTCCATAAGAAAGACGAGTTAGTCAGCTATCTATAAATCCTTAGTTTAAAACTGTTTGTTGTTCAGGAGGTAGCATTGTTAATGAAATACGGCCTTTAGCAGCTTCTACATTTTCAACCCAAACAGTGACAATATCACCTAGTGCCACTACTTCAAGAGGATGTTTAATCCGTCTTTTTTGTAACTTCGAGATGTGTACAAGTCCATCTTGCTTAACTCCAATATCGACAAATGCTCCGAAATCCACTACATTTCGCACTGTACCTTGTAACTCCATCCCTACTTTTAAGTCTTCCATTTTTAAAACATCCGTTTTTAATAATGGTTGTGGAAAAGCATCACGAGGGTCACGTGAAGGTTTCATTAATGTATCTACTAGATCTTTTATCGTTACTTCTCCAACTTCAAGCGTTTTACTTAAATCATCTATTGATAAGGCTGCAATAGCTTCCTCTGCTTTTTTTGAACCTACATCTTTTTTAGTTAAGTTGGCCGCTGTTAATATTTGCTCTGCTAACGTATAACTTTCAGGGTGAATTCCTGTTGCATCTAGCGGGTTTTTAGCATCTGGAATACGAAGGAAACCTATTGCTTGTTCATACGTTTTTGCACCTAATCTTGGTATTTTCTTTAGTTGTGCACGTGAAGAAAATTTACCGTTCTCACTTCTGACATTCACAATATTTTCAGCAACTGTTTTAGATAGCCCTGAAACATATTGCAGAAGTGATGCAGAGGCTGTATTCACATCGACCCCTACTTGGTTTACAGCTGTTTCTACTATAAAAGTAAGTGATTCTGCCAACTGTTTTTGGGAAACATCATGCTGGTATTGTCCGACACCAACCGCTTTTGGTTCGATTTTCACAAGCTCCGATAGCGGATCTTGCAAACGACGAGCGATTGACACCGCACTACGTTGTTCTACTTGTAAATCTGGAAACTCCGCACGTGCAACATCAGAAGCCGAATATACAGAGGCTCCCGCTTCATTCACGATAACGTATGCAACATCTTTATCCTTACGTTCCTTTAATACATCGGCTATGAACTGTTCTGTTTCACGTGAGGCAGTTCCATTACCTATTGCAATAATGCTTATTGGATAACGATTTAATAAATCATTTACCACAGCTGTAGCCTTTGCAACATCAGGCTTTGGTGGATGTGGATAAATAGCTGTAACTTCTAGCATTTTACCTGTTTCATCAACTACAGCCAGTTTACAGCCCGTTCTATATGCAGGGTCCACCCCTAACACCATTTTGTCTCGCATCGGTGGCTGTAATAATAAACTCCGTAAGTTTTCAGAAAAAATGTGGATCGCTTGAGCTTCTGCCTTTTCAGTCAATTCGCTACGTAATTCACGTTCGATAGACGGTTGAATTAATCGTTTATAGCTATCTAATATAGCTGCTTGCACTTCCGTAACTGATGAAGAGGAATTGTTTTTGGGGACCCATTCATTTTCCATTATTTGTGTAGCTCTTTCTACCGGTACATGTATCGCTACTCTTAAAACATTCTCTTTTTCACCGCGGTTTATTGCTAAAATGCGGTGTGGAACTATACGGCTAACAGGTTCCTCGTATGAGTAGTACATTTCGAATACTTGCTTTTCATCAATTTCTGAATCTTTTGCAGCTGTCTCCATTTTCCCTTCGCGCCATGATAATTTTCGCAGTCGATCTCGAACCCCTGCATCATCAGCAAAACGCTCGGCTAATATCGCTCGTGCTCCTGCTAATGCATCTTCTACTGTGTTGACAGCTTTTTCAGGATTGATAAAGCGCGCTGCCGTTATCGATATATCTTCCTTTTCAAATTGCATCATTATGTCAGCTAATGGCTCAAGGCCACTTTCTTTCGCAATCGTTGCTTTTGTCCGACGTTTTTGCTTATAAGGACGATATAGATCCTCTACCCGTTGAAGAACAGTCGCTGCCGTTATAGCTGATTGTAATTCTTCTGTTAACTTTCCTTGTTCATCAATTAATCGAAGTACTTCTTCTTTTCTTTTTTCAAGCTGCTGTATGTACAAATAACGTTCTTCAATCGCTTTAATTTGTACTTCGTCTAATGAGCCTGTTGCTTCCTTTCGATAGCGCGCTATAAATGGTACAGTATTTCCATCTTCCAACAGTTTTAATACCGCTTCTACTTGATGCGGTTTGACATTAGTGTTTAAAGCAATGGTTTTTAACAGTACTTTTTGATCCATCGTCATCACTATCCCTTCGATATACTCTTTTCTATTTTAACACTCATTAAAAAAGTTTAACCTAGTCTACACATAAAAATAAGTCTACTATTCTCATAGTAGACTGTTTAATCATTATTATTATATTAAAATGAAAGACTACCACTTGATAATATCGCTTCCTGTAATTTTTTTATTGCTTTTCTCTGAATCCGAGAAACGTGCATTTGTGAAATACCGAGGCGTTCCCCAGCTTCTTTTTGGCTTAGCTGCTCTAAATAGGTAAGCTGAATAATTTCCTTTTCACGGGCATTTAACATATCCATCGCATCCTCAACAATTATTCGCCTGTTCGCCATCTCAAATCCTTCATCCTCTTTACCAATAATATCAAAGAGAGAAACAGTACTACTATTAGGATCGATTTCGATTGAGTGATCCATAGAGAGAGCTTGGTAGCTCCGTCCTAATTCCATCGCTTCAAGCACATCTTCCTCTACTACATCTAGATATTCAGCAATTTCAGAAATAGATGGAGGACGTTGAAAGTCCGTTGTTAAAGCTTCATGTGCTCTTTTTATCCGCGAACCTAACTCTTTTATCCGACGCGGTACATGAACATCCCAAGTTTTATCTCGCAAGAAACGTTTGATTTCTCCAACAATAGTAGGTATCGCAAACGCTTCGAAGCTTTTTCCGAATGTTGGATCAAAACGACGGATAGCGCCTAGTAAACCTAACATACCAACTTGTACAATATCTTCATAATCTGATTTGCCATGAGCATATTTGCGGGCAATAGATTCCACAAGATGCTTATAAAAATTCACTAAATAGGTTTGAGCATGATCATCTTGTTTATTTTGATATTGTACAATCCAATGGAGTACATCATTCTGTTGAAGGCTATTAGGTAGTGATTGTTTCGACATTCTCTACCACCTGCTCTCTCGTGACATATTTTGTCATGAAAACAGTAACACCGCCTTCATTATTTAACTTGACCTCATCCATTAAGGTTTCCATTAAATAAAGGCCTAAGCCTCCTTCACGTAACATGGCTATATTGTCATTTTCATTGTATGGACCTATTTTGGATTTAATCTCATCAAAATTAAAGCTATTCCCGTAGTCCGCAACCATAATTTCAATTTTATTTTTATATAGTGCACAGCCAATGACAATTTCTCCTTCTTCGTTAGCACTATACGCATGGTGGACAACATTAGTGACTGCTTCGCCTGTAGCAATTTTTAAATCTTCAATTTCGTCATAAGTAAATCCTACTCGCACTGCAAGTCCGGATATTGTTAAACGAATTACACTCGCATATTGAGATTTTGCCGGGACTCTAATTTCTATGTAGTCAAATGCTCTCATTAGTCAACTCCACCTTCTTATCCGATTCAATATCCATTAAGTCACTTAAACCTGTAATATCAAAAAGGCGAACTAAACGATTCGTTAAGCCAATTAATTTTAATCGAGCATTTTCTTTTGTGACTTTTTTATAGAAAGCTACAAAAATCCCTAAGCCTGTACTGTCCATATAACTAATTTTAGATAAATTTAATTCAATTAGCATGCCATCTTCCACTTTTATTGCATTTAGTTCCTCACGTAAAATAGGAGCTGTATGCGTATCAATTTCCCCTTCAATTGAACCATGTACAATATGTCCATCATCTCGAAATTGTACATTTACATTCATTAATTAACACCTCCAGTTCAGCTATTTTACATTTCCCTTTACAGCTGACTTTGAAACCTACTTTATGTAATTTTTTTATTTTTTTAATATGACTACTGTAAAATCATCTTCTAAACCGAATTTTTGTAGCCTTTGCATTTCTTCGTAAAGTGCTTCACACATTTGTTGCGCATTTAAATGCCCTAGATTTCGCGCAATATTTTCGATAATTTCACGAGAATTTATTGTGTCATCTTTTCTAAACTCTGTGACACCGTCCGTCATAATAATAATAAAATCTTCTTTTTGTAGTTGTATTTCAAATTGCGAATATTTCACTTCCGGTAATACGCCTAAAAGTAACCCTTTCGACTCCAAATCATAATATTTATCTTCCGCTGCACAATAATAAAGTGCGGGTTCATGTCCAGCAGATCCGTATGTAAAAACATTATTCGTAATGTCAAAACGTCCATAAAACATGGAAACAAACATGCTATCATCTATACTTTTTTCAATAATACGGTTTAGTACCTCCAATACATAGGAAGGATTATTTTCCGCATACGCTAATGTATCCAACCCATATTTCACCATAGACATACAAAGAGCTGCAGGGACACCTTTCCCTACAACATCCGTAACGGCAACACCAACATATGTATGATCATCCATTAAAAAATGAACATAATCTCCGTTCATTTTGCGTATAGGAATTGAAACAATGCCTATATCTATGCTTTCTGTATTTGGTACTGGTGTTTTTAATAACATGTTCTGAATTTTTGCTGCGATATTCATTTCGATGCGTAGTTCTTCTTGGCGCTCGAGTAAACTTTGTCTTTCTCTTAAAGTGAGCCCGAAATGTACCATAATCTCAATTAGAAAATTATAGCCATGGGCACTTGCTGGGGGTAAATGAGGGCATATTTCTTCAATCGCCTGTTTATGCATACTAATCACTTCTTCAGGCGTTATCTTTTTCTTAATTAATTGACGAATAAAATTTTGTCCAATATATAAATTCCGTTCGGATTGATTTTCCACATAATCTGCTAAAATTTTTTTATATTGAATTTGCAGCTCTTTCAAAATTCCACTTCCTATCACAACCATTTTTCCGTACGAATAACTGTCCCTTTTCCTAATTGCGAATGAATTTCCATTTCATCCATAAGTCGTTTTACACCAGGTAATCCCGCCCCTAGTCCTCCCGATGTAGAATATCCATCTTCCATCACACGACGAATATCTTCTATACCCGGACCTTTATCTATAGCCGTAATGGTTAGCCCCTTTGTCCCTTCTTTATTAAGTTTACCTATTATTATTTCACCTGTATGTGCGTATAAATAAATGTTTCTCGCTAATTCACTTATGACTGTCGTAATGCGCGCTTGATCTACCGTATCAAATCCAATAGATTTCGCCATATTACGTCCTAATTGGCGTGCCGTGACAATATCCCACTCTGTTACAATTTCTATAGTAGATTTCATATTTGCCTCATACCTCAATTCTCTCCAGAGATTTAAATATGCACTTGTTTAAACGTTTTATTTTTTCTCGCCATTTATACATTTTTCACTGGATTACATTGACAAGCTATTTGCAGACATAAAATTAAGCGGTTCTACAATTAATAATCAATATTTCGAATATTTTATTTAATAATACCTATTACAATACTATAAATTGTCAATTTAGGGAATATTTTTTACGAAATGATTACATTTACTTTTTGATCATAGAAAAGCATACGCACTTTTACCTAAGAAATAAAAAAAGCACTAAAACAATACTGTTTTAGTGCTTAACTTTTATGTATTAAAAACTTACGAGGCCTAAACTAATTCCTAATGCCATATCTACTTTTTCCATGAGTTGATCATCGAGTTGAGTTATTCGATCAGTCAATCGCGATTTATCAATCGTACGCAATTGCTCAAGCAAAATTACTGAATCACGTTCAAATCCGTATTTCTTCGCATTTATTTCAACATGAGTAGGTAATTTTGCTTTTTGAATTTGCGCTGTAATAGCTGCAATAATGACAGTTGGGCTAAATCTATTTCCAATATCATTTTGAATAATTAATACAGGTCTTGTACCACCTTGTTCCGAACCAACTACAGGTGATAAATCCGCAAAAAAAACGTCTCCACGCTTTACAATCAAATTGTGTCATCCCCCGCTAACGAGACGCTCCACCATATGCTCCGCTTCATACTCTGCATGCAGGCATTCACTGCAAATAGTCAGATTTATGTGCGACATCTCCACATAGCCTTTCATTAAAGCTTCCCGTATTTGATTTGGTTGTGTATGTTTCAATATATTACGTTTTGTAACATACGACATTTCGCCATCACGAAAATTTCTATTAGCAAAAGTTTGCTGAAATTCGAATAATAATTCATTTGAATAACTTACTACTTCATTCATCTTTTTCGCGTACACAACAAGCACCTCCACAAAAACCGCAAAGCCCGCAAAGCCTCTACTTTTCATAAACTCATTTTAACATTGTATATATGCAATGAAAAGACAAGATATCAAAAGAATTGACAAATCTTGTTTTTTTTATGGTTTTTGTCGAAAGTACTATTTTTTAGTTACTGTATATTCTTGGCACTCGGTTTGTTATAATACATGGTACTTCATAATTAATTGTTTCTAGTTTGGCTGCCCAATCATCAATAGAGATCGTCACATCTTGTTGTGTACCTATTAACGTAACTTTCTCTCCGATATTATATGCAGCTGGAAGTAAAATCATACATTGATCCATACAAATCCGACCAATAATCGGTGCATATTGACCATCTATCAGTACATTTTGTCCACTTAATTTTCGAATCATGCCATCAGCATAACCAATTGGTAGCGTTCCAACATAGCAATCCTTATCTACTGTATAGGATGCGCCATATCCAATTGATTGACCTGCCTTCATTTTTTTTACAAAAACAAGCTCTGTTTCAAGAGTAAAGGCCGGGCGTAGCGGAAACGGTTTGATTAAGTCAACATAAGAAGATGGTGCTAAACCATACATAGCAATACCATAACGAACTGCATCATATTGTAGTGACGTATTTTTAATGAGTGCTGTTGCCGTATTTGCTGCATGTACAAGACGAGGTTTTTCGGGCAGATGCAGCAAAAACTCATTAAATTTTTCGACTTGTTGGTCAAAATACTCTCTATTTTCTTCATCCGCAGTTGCAAAATGAGAAAAAATACCATCTACAATCATATAAGGACTAGCCGTAATAGCATTGTATAATTGTAAAAGTTCTTGTGTTGATGTTACGCCAATTCTCCCCATACCTGTATCGACTTTAATATGTAATTTCAAAGAACGTTCTATAGGTTGCTTTGCGGCTTGCACTACCCATTCTTGTGAAAAAACAGCTAACATAATATCATTTGCGGCGGCATATTGAACAAAAGAAACTGGTGTTGCACCTAAAACTAGAATACTTATTTGCGGAAAATTTTGACGCATGTGTACGGCTTCATCAGGAGTGGCTACCGCTAAAATCGTAGCACCCGCTTCAATTGCTGCACGAGCAACTTCAACATCTCCGTGACCATATGCATTGGCTTTTACAACAGCAATTATTTGTACATTTGGTTGTAGCATTTTTTTTAACTGCGTAACATTATGGCGAATAGCTTGTAGATCAATAACAGCCTTTGTTGGACGAAAATATTGAATATTTTCCATTTGTTATTACCCTCTTTTGTTGTTTTATAAACTTTTTTTGCAATTTTTTTAGAATATTTTTTTGTGTCAACATTTAATCTATATAATTTTATATGTATGAGTAGTCATTTCCAAAATCTATACTAGAAATACGCACAAGTATATCCCTGAAAGCGACTACTCATAAAAACCTAATCTGATCTAATTAACTAAAAATGGGCCGGACATAAAGCAAGCTTTATTTCATGCTTCCCGCCGTTACTGAAGCAGCAACTTCAATCATTTCCTCACGCGTCAATTTAGTGGATGCAATAAAGAATGATATACCATCTTTTTCCCAGCTGACTGAATGCTCTGTAATGGCTCCAATCGCAAATCCTAGATCGGCTGGGTCACCTGGCGCAAATACAGGCAATTTTGTATTTTCTTTGACAGCAGGCTGTTGCATTAAAGTAAATGCCTTTTCACCTTCATACGTTAAAATTACTCTATCCATCCCTTGATCTTGTATAGCTTGCTCTTCAACAAGCTTTGTATGATCCCAGTGTATAATAGGATAATGTGTTTGGAACTCTTTGTTTTCTATATCGGCACTTGCCGTTTCTTTTTCTTCATTTTCTAAAAATTTTTCCACTGCATACTCTTCTGCTTTATGTGTAATACCCAGCTTTACTTCATTAAACGTTATGGAAATTTGTTCTTCTCCAGCTGCATTAAAGATAGCTACTTGCTGTGGTAATAACGTTTTTTTATCGACAGTAATTACTTGTGATGGCATTCCTGTTTTATCACCGTTACGTGTAGCGGCGTTAAACACGTACGAATCTTCCCCATCTTCCATTTGAAGCTTTTTATCCGCCAGTATATCTTCCCCTAGTGTACCAATTAAATAGGCTTGGCTATTTTGTTTCGGCCAATCGCTTTGGAATTTATAAGTTTTGGATAATGACGGTGTAACAACAAATACGCCTTCTTCGTTACGCACAATCATTTGTGTCACTTTCTCATTTTGCGCCGTCACTTCTACGCGATAAAAGTCTGGTTTCGTATGCCAAACATTTACGTCATATTTGCGAGGCTCAGTTCCTGTTTTAATTTCCATCGAGGCACTTAATTCATATCCTTTAGCATCGCCCCATTTTTCACCAATTTTCTCTACCACTTCTTCTTGCGATGCCTTACCACATGCTGTCAACACAAATACACAACAAACAAAGATAAAAATGAGCTTTCGGTAGTGCAACATTCCATCCTTTCTCCACTTTCGCTCTAGTACTTTATCATATGGACGAACTCGTCAAAATATGTCTTATCTCATTAATACAACTTGTGCAGCAGCAACTGTTTTTGTATGCGTAATGCTAATAAAGCCATTCACACGTTCACTGTCGAAATAAAGCTCTGGTGCACCTACCTCGTTTTTTAATATTTCAATTTGCTGTAACTCACATCCTTTACCAATGCCGGTGCCGTTCGCCTTAGCAAACGCCTCTTTTGCAGCAAAACGTCCTGCTAAAAACTCCACCTGCCTTGTTGAAGATAACGTTTGGAAAAGTGTATGCTCACGAGAAGTTAATATGCGCAGTGCAAATTTTTCAGATCGGAGCATTGCTTTTTCTATCCTCGAAAGTTCGACAATATCTAAGCCAATACCTTTTATCATAGAGGGGCTCCTCCTTTCATTCTCCATAGGAATCCATGTATAATATAGGATAAATTGAGGTGGTAAAATGTTTATACGTAGAGAAAGTTTTAATCAGTATATAAAAATGTATCCGATTGTTTCACTTATTATTGCTGTCAATATTGTTGTGTATATCATGACACTTATACCTGGCATTGGCACAGAAATTTTGTATGCAGGCGCAAGTATAAATGGTTTAATCGCCGCTGGGGAATGGTGGCGTGTCCTAACATCCATGTTTTTACATGCTGGCTTTATGCATATTTTATTTAATATGTTCTCACTGTTTTTATTCGGACCTGAGCTCGAAAAAATTGCTGGAAAAATGCGCTTTTTAACAATTTACTTTGTAGCAGGTATTTTCGGAGCGGCAGCCACATTCGCCACACAAGATGCCTTATATGCAAGTGTCGGGGCAAGTGGCGCTATTTTCGGTATCATCGGAGCATTCGGTGCACTTGTTTACTATACACGTCACACAATGCCTCAGTTACGCCAAATTATTGTTCCTATTATCGTTATTAGCGTCATTATGACCTTTATACAATCAAATATTAATATTCCGGGCCATTTAGGAGGCTTATTCGCAGGATTTGTCCTCGGTTTAATTTACTTTAAACCAAAGAACATGCTACGCTGGCGTAACAAAAGATAACTCATAACGGCACATAATCATTTTAACAAAAGGGAAACTTGTTTTAGACCTAAGTTTCCCCCTTTTTTATTTTCGCTTATACCAGGACATGACGCCTTCTATATCTTTTTCATTCATGTTGTAAGCTTTAGCAACAGCTCCACTCATACCAGACATAACAACTACTTTTACTGACGCTACCCCTTTTTTCTTTTGGAAAAATGATTGGCTTCGTTGAGCAACTTGAATACGCTGCTTATGAACAAAAAATGTAATACGACTAAAAGATCGATACATAATCGTCATCTGCTCATTTGTGATTTTAAAGCGTGCTGTTTTATATCGCCAAATGCCTAAACATATGACAGGAATGATGAGGAGGAAAGATAATAAGCCATATGGGAAAAAGAAATACGTTAGCATAAGAACGATCGGTATAATCCAAATAACATCTATTCGATAAAAAAATGGTTGCGCCTTTTTAGGTGGGCGAATTGTTTCATCCATTGTGAAATCATAATGAGGAAAAAGTTGCTGTAACGGAGCCATCATGTTCTTTTTTGAAATGAGAGGAAATAACACAATTCTTCTATCCTTCTCTCCACTAAAGCCTCCACCCGCACTTTCAACAACAACCGAAGCTAAACCAAACATTTGTCTAAAAGGATTTTCAATAATTTTGATTGCTTGTACCCGATTTAATGGAATGGTCATGCGTTTTTTCTCTAATAACCCACGTGTTATCATTAAACGATTATTTTCCTTCGTCACGACAAAATGATAATAATTAATAAAAGTAATCATCACAGAAAACATCCACGCAAAAATAAGCGCAAATAATACGAGTGCTACGATTAAAATCAGACCAAATTTTAATAAATGAGCGACTTCCTCATATATCCATTCATATGGAATAAACTCAGCAAATTGCAAAATGATTGCAATGACACCCGCCAACACAACGCCGATACTATTTGAGGTTGTGGCCAAAATAACTAAATCTTTATGTGACATTTTGTGAATAATACGAGCTTCTTTTACTTGGGGAGTATGTTCCTCATCACCCACTTTTATCGATTTAGCTTTTCTCGTTTCACTTTCAATAAAATTCGCCGCTTCACGTGTTACAGCTGTTAGTTCCGCTTCCGCTTTCCCCGTTTTATTCCCCGCTGTTTCCACCATCACTTGCACAAGCCCTAAACCACGGTGAAAAACCCCCTCTTTGTAGTTTAAGTTCTGTATCCGATCGTACGGAATATAACGTTTCTTCTTTATAAACAATCCATATTCTACGCGTAACTCATACTCCTCAAACCAATAGCGAAACGTCCACCATTTGATAAAACCATGAAATAATGAATACAAAACAAAAAACGTTACAATAAATAATGGAATCAAATCACTAATAAAATTTTTGTCATGAATAGTAACATTAAAATTTAAGCCGTTCGCTACGAACAAAGCAATCATTGGAAGCATTAAATCTTTTAGCGCTTTGACAAAATTGATAACCGCTGAAATAGGATGTAACTTGTATTTAAACATCATCTTCAGCCACCCTAGCTAGCTCTGAAATTTTTGCTCTTAGTCTATCCGCCTCTTTTGTAACAAGCATTGGAATTGTATGTGTTGTCGCAGCCGAAGAAATGGAGATATTTGATAAATCGTACTTTTTCAAAATGGGCCCTTGCCCTGTATCTACATGTTGAACTCGAACCATCGGAATAAGCGTACGTGTTACAATAAATAATCCACTTTGAATCTCTATCTCCTGATCCCGTACTTCATAACGCCAAATTTTCCATCTAATATTAGGAAAAACCCAAATGAATAAGATACCTGTTAAAACGACAACGATAGCAGCTATGTAATAAGTCAATATCGGAAAATCAAATTTTAGCGTTACTATATAACTAACTATACCGGCTATAATTGCTACTGCTAGCGTTTCAAGAATACCGTATATTCGCCAAACCGTTAAACCTTTTTTCGGAATTTGATACTTCGGTTCCCCTGTCATCCCATGACACCCCTTCTTTATACTAACTATACGAACTAATAGCAGATAATGTTTCAAATAAATAAGAAA
>DEQI01000189.1:0-2788 GCA_002360295.1 Planococcaceae bacterium UBA3370 | reverse complement strand
CTGGAACTAGACACTGCTCTACCTCCAGAAATTTATACTTTATATAATAAAAAAAGCCCTAACAACTGAATAATCAGTTGTTAGAACTTTTAACGTCATATTAGTCTTCGCTACGACGTGGGCGACGACTTCCGCCACCATCACGACGACCACCTGATGAACGACCACCACGGTTACGATCTCCTCCGCCACTACGACGGTCTCCTCCGCGACCACCACGATCGCCACTACGGCCACCGCGTCCACGATCTCCGCCACGGCCACGGTTACCACCGCCATGTGAACGTTCACGGCGCATAGGTAATGGACGCTCTTCTGTAATTGTAACAGGAGTAGCATCTGGCTCACGTGTTACTGTTTTTAATGCTGCAGCAACTAAATCAACAGCATTATAATTTTCTAGTAAGTCCGTTGCAAGAGTACGGTACTCTCCTAATTCAGCTGATTGTAATAACTCAACTAAATTTTCTACAGCAATTTGTTGTTGCCCCGCTAAAGCTTCACTAGTTGTTGGTGGCTTTAATGGTGTCATACGTTTTTTAGTCGTTTCTTCTACGATACGTAAGTAACCCATTTCACGAGGTGTTACGAATGTAACAGCAAGACCTGATTTACCAGCACGCCCTGTACGGCCAATACGGTGTACGTATGATTCTGGATCTTGTGGAATATCAAAGTTGTATACATGTGTTACACCTGAAATATCTAACCCACGCGCTGCGACATCTGTCGCAACAAGAATGTCAATTTTATTTTCTTTGAATTGACGTAGTACAGAAATACGTTTCGCTTGGCTTAAATCACCATGGATACCTTCTGCATTGTAGCCACGTAAACTTAAAGCTTGTGATAACTCATCAACGCGGCGTTTTGTACGACCGAAGATGATAGCAAGCTCTGGCTGATGTACATTAATAATACGTGATAAAATATCGAATTTTTCACGCTCTTGCGCTTTCACGAAATATTGTTCGATATTATCAACTGTTAATTCTTTTGCTTGAATCTTTACGATTTCAGGATCACGCATGAATGTTTCCGCAATTTTACGGATTGCTGGAGGCATTGTCGCTGAGAATAATAAAGTTTGGCGATCAGATGGGACATTTTCTAAAATAGAGTTAATGTCGTCAATGAAGCCCATGTTCAACATTTCATCTGCTTCGTCTAATACTAAAGTTTGTACATCTTCAAGCTTTAAAGTACGACGATTAATATGGTCAATGATACGACCTGGTGTACCAACAATAATTTGTGGTTTATTTTTCAAAGCACGGATTTGACGACCAATTTCTTGCCCACCGTACACTGATAATAACTTCACACGTTTATCATATCCGATTTTATATAGTTCTTCTGAAACTTGGATCGCTAATTCACGAGTTGGTGCTATAACTAACGCTTGAATGTTAGGATTTTTTGGGTCAATTTTCTCGATTAGAGGAATACCGAACGCGGCAGTTTTACCAGTACCTGTTTGCGCTTGGCCTAATACATCGCGGCCATCCATCGCAAATTTAATTGTACCTTCTTGGATTGGTGTTGCTTCTTCAAATCCCATACGTTTTACTGAACGTAATGTGGATTCGCTAATATTTAATTCTGAAAAATTTGTCAAACTCTTCAATCTCCTTTTTTCCTTATAAGTTGACAAATGGTTACATTTTCAGATGAAGTTGGCAAATTCGAGCCTGTATGTTGAACGCTTCCGTAACTTTAAAATACTCTCTGCGACTTTTTATATTTCTTTCGCAGAAGCTCACTTAATATGAAAAGGAAAGCCCGGTCTTTGCCGAGCGGTTCGATTCTATCGCTAGATTTGTTCTGTAAATAAAAGAAAAAATAGAATAAAACCGTTAAATTCAAAAAAAAGCACTCTTCAACAAAATCATGAAGAGCCTTCGCACAAAATGTATCCATTGCTTAACATAGTCTATCACCTTTAGGTTCAGTATGCAACGATAATGCTTAATCTTAATTATTTGATTTCTTTTGTCCCTCGCAAAAATCCCAACACTTGGAAAAACCATTCGTTATTATCATCACTAAAGCAAATATGATGTTTACCATTAACTGATAAATACATATGTTTTTCACTTACTTTAAGTTGATCAAATATAAATTGGGCAGTAATGCTTGGCACAATGCCATCCTTTTCACCTTGCACAATAAACACTGGCACTTCTATATATCCCATATACGGTTCCACTTTTTTAACTAAACGCGTAAACTCGACTGCAGCACTTAACGGTACATTTTTTAATTTGTACTCATACCACCGAAATAATTCATTATCTCTTAAATGACCATGTACAGCTTCTCTTGCTAACATTCGCAAATCCTGTATTAATTGTACGGAACTCATATATTTTATAGCAGCACTCAGCAGGACTAATTTTTTTACAGGGTATCGCTTCGCTAAGTACATCGCAATCACTCCCCCCATAGAAAAACCAACCACAAACATTTCATCGACCTTTTTCGCTAACTGCCTATAGGCAATTTCAGCATCCATTAACCAATGCTCCGCCTTATACCCTTGCATTGATAATTCTTCCCCATGTCCACAAAATGTTGGTGTAACTATTTCCCAATCCGTACACTCCCGTAAAAATGCTATAAATGGTTCAAGCTCATAAGGACCTCCCGAAAAACCATGTAATAGTAGCACACCTTTTCTCACATAAAGCCCCCTTTCTTTTTTCTATTTCCATTAATAATTAGGTATTCTATGTTCTTTTCCTTAACTTTGGGTTGATTTCCACTCTCTCAGGCGCACTTTCCTGGG
>DEQI01000170.1 GCA_002360295.1 Planococcaceae bacterium UBA3370 | reverse complement strand
TTTCTAATGCAGGAGTCGCGCTTCCTAAAATAACCGGGCAATGATGATATTCACTACGCCAAATCGCGACATCTCGCGCATGGTACCTCGGAGCATCTTCTTGTTTATAAGTGGACTCATGCTCCTCATCTAAAATGATGAGTCCCACATTTTGAAAAGGGGCAAATATAGCCGACCGTGCACCAACAACTACTTTTACTTTCCCTTGCTGAATTTTGCGCCATTCATCGTATTTCTCACCGACAGATAGTCCGCTATGCATAACTGCTACGAGTTCACCAAATCTAGATCGGAAGCGTTCGGTCATTTGTGGTGTCAGTGATATTTCAGGTACGAGGACAATCGCTTCTTTGTCCTCCTGCAATGTATGCTGGATGGCTTGTAAATACACTTCTGTTTTACCGCTTCCCGTAACCCCATGCAACAAAAACGTTTCTTCACGTTGTTCATCCATTGCAGCAGTAATTTGAGTTAACGCCTGTTGTTGCTCATCCGTTAACGTTAAAAAATTTGTTTTCTCTACTTCTTTCGTAAATGGATCACGATATACTTCCTCATGAATAAACTGAGCTGCTCCTTTTTCAATAACCGCCGAAAGTACGGTGGAAGTAATCTCACAAGCCTCATAAATTTCTTCAGGTGTATAAATTTCCCCTACATGTTGTTGCATCCATTGAATCAATTGCTTTTGCTTCGGAGCTCTTTTTGAAACGGCTAGCTCCAGTTCATTTAAATACGCTTGGTTTTCATGTATTTGAACTTTACGTACTTCTTTTATATTTCCTTGTTGCTTCACACGCGTTTCAAGGGATAGCTGTCCTTTGTTGATCGCTAGCTTTAATTCTCGCAATAGTCCAGCTTTCTCAAAAACTTTATAGTTAGCTTTTACCGATTTACTAAAAAACGGCGTGAGATTTTCCTGTAATTGCTCCTTCGGTACATGGAGATGAACAATTTTTTCATATTTAGCACGCAAAGCAGAAGGCAGCATGACTTGTAATGCGTCAATTTCAAAACAAATTGTCTCGTTTTTCAACCATTTCGCAAGCGCAAGCATTTCATTTGTTAACACAGGTTCAATATCTAAAATTTCCGCTACTTGCTTGATTTTCTCTAACGGAATTTCTGTTTCTGTCGTGATATCTACAACAAAACCGAGCACATTTCTCGGACCAAATGGTACTTTTACACGACATCCACATTCAATTAAATCAACCCACTCGAAAGGAACTAAATAATCAAACGGTCGATCAACTGGATAGGCGGCTACATCTACTATTACTTTAGCAATGACGTTCATTTCAGTTCTTCTCTTTCAATAACTGTTTCAAGTATGCGCTTCGCTAATTCTTTTTTCGGCAACTGTGGGAAACCTTGTACAAAATCATGACCATATAGTGTCACAATATTCGTTTCAGACCCAAAACCCGCGCCTTTAGTTGTCACATCATTCGCTACGATATAATCAGCATTTTTCTTTTCCAGCTTGCTTTGGGCGTAAACTTCAAGGTTACTTGTTTCAGCAGCAAATCCTATAAGCAACTGCTTTGTTTTTTTCTCGCCAAGTGTCGCCAAAATATCAACTGTTCGTTCCAGCTCTATTGAAGAGTCACCTTGCTGTTTTTTAATTTTTTGTTTGCTTATATGCTTCGGTCGATAATCTGCAACGGCCGCTGCTTTAATGACGATATCACTTGTCTCATAATGCGCTTCTATAGCTGCTAACATTTGGGCTGCACTTTCCACATGAATTATTTCTATCCCAGCTGGTTTAGCTAAAGCAACAGGACCTGAAACAAGTACTACATCTGCTCCTAAATCACGAGCCGCTTCTGCCATGGCATAGCCCATTTTTCCAGTTGAAAAATTCGATAAATAGCGTACCGGGTCAATTCTCTCAAGTGTCGGACCAGCTGACACGATCACTTTTTTCCCAGCTAAAGGTTGTGCCTTCGGTAAAAAACGCTGAACAACGAGTGCTGTAATTTTTTCTGGCTCCTCTAGTCGTCCTTTTCCAACATAACCACATGCTAAAAACCCTTCAGATGGTTCAATAAATTGATATCCATCATTAGCGAGACGTTCAATATTTCGTTTAACCGCTGGATGATCATACATATGTACATTCATTGCTGGTGCAATCCATACGGGAGCTGTTGTTGCAAGTATTGTAGTAGTGAGCATATCATCTGCAATACCATTGGCCATTTTTCCGATAATATTGGCAGTCGCTGGTGCAACAAGAACTAAATCAGCCCAATCTGCTAAATCGATATGGGCAATGACCTTTGAATCTTTTTCATCAAACGTATCGAAAAACACATCGTTTTTTGACATCACTTGAAAGCTTAATGGATGAACGAATTGTCGTGCAGATTGTGTCATAATAACTTTCACATTTAGCCCTGCCTGTGATAGCTTACTCACAAGGGCTACCGATTTATATACAGCTATTCCACCAGATACACATAGCAAAATATTACGTTTATTCATGTAAATACCCCTTTCAAATGATAAGCTCCCAAAGAATATTTCTTCGGGAGCTACTTCTAAAAGTTATAACGTTTTAAAGAAAAGCGCATTCGCACCCGTTGTGCAGTGGCCATCATCAAACAAAGCCGGCCAACATTTCTGTATTCGTTACATCATATAAATCATAACGTCTTACAGCTTGCACGAATACGATGCATAAAAATGAATCTTCAATCCGTGAGGGTCTCACTAATGGTAGATACCCTTACACTTCATCCTCGTAAATCGTTGAAGCATCTTGTTCTTCTTTACGTAATACACCAGCAGCAACTTCTTCTAAGGCACGACCAACTGGTTTATAAGAAACATACTTATTCAGCTTTTCTCCGCCTTCTTCTTGCATTTGACGAGCACGTTTAGAAGCTAAACTTACTAATGAATATTTTGAATCAATTTCTTTTTTTAAAGCATCTACAGATGGATATAACATATTTTATTCTCCTCTCAACATTGACAAATAAATTTTTTCAACACGTTCACGACGACAATGCTCCGCTTTAATAATCGCATTGATTTTATCGCACGCATGTTGTACTTCATCATTTTCTACTACATAATCGTATAAACTCATCATTTCTAGCTCTTCACGTGCAGTAGAAATACGTTTTGCAATAATTTCTTCCGTCTCCGTACCACGTCCAACTAGGCGATCTTGTAATGCCGAAAGACTTGGGGGTGCTAAAAAGATAAATAATGCATCGGGTGCTTTTTTACGTATTTGTGCAGCACCTTGTACTTCTATTTCTAAAAATACGTCACGTCCAGCTTCTAACGTTTCATGAACATAGGCTAGTGGTGTGCCGTAATAGTTGCCCACAAATTCGGCGTGTTCTAGCAAACCACCTTGTTCAATTAACTCTTCAAACTCTACACGTGTCTTAAAGAAATAGTCTACACCATCTACTTCTCCTTCGCGAGGATTACGTGTTGTCATCGAAATCGAATATTCGTAGTTCGTATTCGGTTGTGAAAACAGCTCTTTTCGGACTGTCCCTTTTCCAACTCCAGATGGACCCGATAATACGATTAATAAGCCTCGTTGTTTTCTCATTTATTGTAAAATCTCCCTTTAGCTATTCAATATTTTGAACTTGTTCTCGCATTTTTTCTAAAATTGTTTTTGCTTGAACGACAGCAATCGAGCTTTGTGAAGATTGATTTTTAGAACCAATCGTATTAATTTCTCTGTGCATTTCTTGCATTAAAAAATCAAGCTTACGACCAATTGAACCATGCTCTTCAAGTGTTTCCTCAAGTTGGCCGAAATGACTATCAAGACGGTCTAGCTCTTCAGAAATATCTACGCGTTCAGCAAATAGCGCAACTTCCGTTAATAAACGATCATCTAAAAGCTGCCCACTCGAAATTTCTTCTACACGACTTTTTAATCGCTCTCGGTACTTCATTACTGCATCATTTGAAGTGGCACGTATTAGCGCAATTTGCTCTTGCAATTGTTCTTTATATTGTAGCATAACTGCTTTTAACTCTTGTCCTTCACGCTCACGCATTTGAATTAATTGTTCAATTGCTAGTTGCATAGATGCCTCAACTGAAACAATCATTTCTTCTTGTGTCATTTCATGCTGCTCTATAGCTAACACTTGATCAAGTAGCGCAATTTCTTGCATTGTCCATGTTTCATTTATGGAGACATTTTGCGATAATTCGTCTTTAGCTTTTATATAAGCTTGGAGTAATGGCCAATTGATTTGTATTTTTCGCTCAACATCCTGAAGTTCCTTCAAATAAACGATTACATCAAACTTACCTCTCGACACCATTTGCGAAAGCATCTTTTTCGACAAAACTTCCGCTTCCATCCACTCTTTAGGGAATTTTGTCATTATTTCTAAAAACCGATGATTCACAGAACGAATTTCTACCGTAAGCTGATACGTTTTCGTTGTTGTGACCCCCCTGCCAAAGCCAGTCATACTACGTACCAAGGTTCGTCACATCCTTTTTTGCATACTTCATTAATTATAACATACGGACCCCTATTTTTGCCGTATGTTTTATAGAAAAAGGTACAGTAGAGCAAAGTAAGGAAAAAATGATATGATAAGAAGATAATATATTACGATTTCATTGAAACATATAAAACGTTTTAAATGGTCGTATGAAAGAGGAATGAACATGGCATTTGATGGATTATTTACTCGTTCTATGACGAACGAATTATCACAGCTTATTACAGGGCGCATCACTAAAATTCACCAACCGAATGCACTAGAGGCTATTCTACATATTCGAGCAAAAGGCGCTAATCACAAATTACTGATTTCGATTCACCCTTCTTATGCACGAGTACATGTAACGGAACAGTCTGTTGACAATCCTGCTGAACCTCCAATGTTTTGTATGTTACT
>DEQI01000271.1 GCA_002360295.1 Planococcaceae bacterium UBA3370 | reverse complement strand
AGCCGTGCCTGCGGAAAGCGAGTCAGCCGTAGCGGAAATCAATGTATTCTTTAGTGTATTGTAACAATAAAAGGCAAATTAACACGCTTGATCGAAATATTAATTGGTAGATTACAACTCAAATAATTTTGCTGTCCGTTTTTCAAATTCATCGGTGTTTAGTGCTTGATCTATATATTCACGGATTTTTCGTTCCTCATCTGCGTAAAGCTTAGCAAAAAGAGTAGCCTCTTCCATCGCTGCTTTGTATTGCGTTACAATATGCGATATATTTGTTTCTTCTACTTCAGTCGGGTGACAGTGCTGAGCCATATCAAATATTTTGTCTCCAGGGCGATTTTCGTCAGGGAAATAGACATGGGGCTCGGTACTATCAAATATACAAAAATTCAATTCAGGTATAATGACCATGTCCGTAGATTTTGAATCTAATCCGCACCATATAAGCTGTGCATCGTATCCATGACTTAGTGCATCTTGAGCCAGTTTTTTCATCATGGAAGACTTACCTGTACCCGGATAGCCCTTAATAAACAGTCTAGTTTCAATATTTTCTGTGATGTTTTGGAGTGTATCTCTAGCTCCTGCAGGGGTTAATGTACCAAGTAGACGATGAGTTAACGTCGAGGATTTATCAAGTATTTTCCCACCGAAAAGTTCATTTACTAAATTTGCATATTGCTGATCTAATCCAGCCCAATTCATCTGTTTTCTCGTTTCAATTTCCCAATCATCATGGAGATGAATCGCGTTGGAAAGTGCATTGAAGCATTTTTGATAATAGTTTTGTTTTGTTTCTACTAGCTTTAGTAACTCTTCATAGGCGGCTAATTTTTGCTCTTCGACACAGTCGTAAAGGGGGATAACTTGATCACGGCCACCAATATAGAGAGGTTCAATCGATGGATTTGTCGCTTGGAGGAATAGGATGTTGTATGGTGCTTTAACAAATGTTGCTTCAACTGTATCATCGAATAAAGGATCATAAAAGTATTCGATTTCTGCACCTTTGTCATGATAATACGAGCCAAGTTTTTTCAGTAGTTCTGCCACTTTAAAGCCATGTGCACCTTTCAATAAAAATACATTTTTTGCTTCGTTCATTAAATCTTTATACTGATTTTTCATCCCTTGCCCCGTCATTGCCTGCCCGTAATAATGTGTGATTGTTTTGTTCATTTACATCATCCTTCCATAAGCTTATTCCCTTTATTTTTATGTTAAATGCCTCAAAAAGGTACCAAGAAAGAGAGGGTGAATAGCAAACAATCGTGTGAAAAATAAAAAAATATCGAATAGTTGTTGTCAATTGTTTAGAAATGATGTTAGGATATGGGTAATTAAAATATTTGCAGGGGGACGCTAAAATGCGTTGAGAAGGTTAAAACCTGACCCTTAGAACCTGTTCAGTTAACACTGGCGTAGGGAGCAAAGTACAGTGATAAAATCTTTTAGTCGCAGATTTTTGTACGTGAGCTCTCCTATTTTGGAGAGCTTTTTTAGATATGACAGAAAATAATTTCTGAAGGTATAGCAATGTTTAGCTCTGCAAGCAGCTGCTGAGTCAAAACAAAGCGCTCGCCCATATCCAATTCCACGTAAATATTTTAATTGCAGGGGGACGCTAGAATTGCGTTGAGAAGGTTAAAACCTGACCCTTAGAACCTGTTCAGTTAATACTGGCGTAGGGAGCAATTAGTAAGACGCTTCTTTGCCCTATGCAAAAGAAGTGTTTTTTTTGTTCTCATGCCTACTACACAAGGAGGAAGAAAAATGACATTTTGTGAAGAGGTACGAAGAGAAACAAACTTATATTGGGAAGGGAGCTTTGAGCATCCGTTTGTTAAAGGGATTGTGGATGGAACATTACCGATCGAAAAGTTTAAATACTATATGCTGCAAGATGCCTATTATTTAAAACATTACACAAAGGTATTAGCTATTGCAGCTTCCAAAGCGGTACACAATGATGACATTACGTATTTTTTAGATACGGCACGCTTCATTAACGAGGCAGAGCTTGAATTGCATCGGACAGTATTTGCTGAGCTAGCTGTGTCAGAGGAAGAGCTAGAAGCATTTGAGCCAGCACCTGCTGCTTATAATTATGTAAGTCATATGTATAATGCCGCTCATAATGGGGACGTAGCGGAGGCGTTTGCAGCTATGTTCCCTTGCCCGTGGCTATACCAAGAAATTGGTGAAAAATATAAAGATGCTAAACCAGGTGTGAAGTTATATGAAGAATGGATTGCGATGTATAGTGCAGAGGATTTTAGGCAATCGATAGAAAAGCAAAAAGCAATGATGAACCGTTATGCCCAAGAACAACCAGAAAAAGTGGCAATTCTTAAAGCGCATTTTGAAAAAAGCTGCTATTATGAGTGGAAGTTTTGGGAAATGCCGTGGACGTTTGAAAATTGGGTAAATGAGGTTGCACAGTATGACTTTGCATAATATTCGTCTTAGACAGCCACTTGTGCATTGTATAACGAATTATGTTGTGGCCAATTTTACTGCAAATGGCTTGCTAGCAATCGGTGCCTCTCCTGTTATGGCAGATGAAATCTCAGAAGTAGAGGAAATGGTAACTATTGCTGATGCATTGCTAATAAACATTGGGACATTAAATACTAGAACGCTAGAAAGTATGTTAGTAGCCGGGAAAAAAGCGAATGAGCGAAACATTCCTGTTGTTCTTGATCCGGTCGGTGTTGGTGCTACGTCATTTAGAAAAGAGGCCGTACAAAAATTACTTGAAGAAGTGAAGTTTACTGTTATTCGCTGTAATGAAGGAGAGCTTGCTGCTATTGCTGGAGTTCACTGGCAGGCTAGGGGCGTAGATAGTGGAGTAGGAGAGCTTAATACGGCAACCGTTGCTAAAGAAATGGCGCGGAAATGGGAAACGATGGTGATTGTTACTGGTGCAAACGATATTATCACCAACGGAAATGAGATCGAGCAGGTAACAGGAGGAGATGAACGAATGACAAAAATTACAGGCTCCGGTTGTTTATTAAGCGCTATTTGTAGTGCCGCACTAACAGTAGAAGGAAATAGTCTACAAAACCTAAAACAAGTTTTACAGCAATATAAACAAATAGCATTAGATTGTTGTGAAGCTGACTATATGGGTTCCTTCCAAGTAAACGTGATGGATGGTTTAGACCGATATGCTAGAGGAGAGCAACTATGAATATTGTCATGTCAATTGCAGGCTCCGATAGTGGTGGTGGAGCAGGTATTCAAGCAGATGTGAAAACCTTCCAGGAGTTAGGAGTCTTTGGAACAACCGCAATTACTGCGTTGACCGCTCAAAACACATTAGGAGTTTCTAGTATTTTTCCGGCAACAGCGGAATTTGTTGAAGCGCAAATTTCCGCAGTATTTGATGATTTTCAAGTTAAGGCAGTTAAAACAGGTATGTTATTTTCTGCTGATATTATCGTTGCTGTTGCTCAATCATTACGTAATAAAAATATCCAACTAGTTGTTGATCCTGTCATGATTGCAAAAGGGGGAGCGAGCCTTTTACAGCAGGAGTCAATTGCGGCATTAAGAACGGAGCTATTGCCATTAGCAACGGTGCTAACGCCAAATATACCAGAAGCAGAAGTCCTTACGGGATTGAAAATTTCTACCGAAGAAGATGTCAAGACAGCGGCACATCAGCTTTTACAACTAGGAGTAGAGTATGTCGTAATGAAAGGTGGTCATTTACAAGGAACGGAAGCAGTTGATCATGTATATTGTCGTGATGGCGCATCCTTCAAAGTAAGTAGTACA
>DEQI01000384.1:2218-5598 GCA_002360295.1 Planococcaceae bacterium UBA3370 | reverse complement strand
TTGAGGATTAAATTATTATTTCTATTAAACAATCCACAATTTCTTCAGGGAATTTATCCTTATGTTTTTTCATTTCATGTAATACAATTTTAGGGTCCATTGTTTTTTTTGAAGGTGTATAGGATGTAGCTGAATCAAATTCATTTGCAACCATAACAATTTGTGCGTGTTTAGTGATCTCATCACCTATTAGATTATTAGGATAGCCACTTCCATCTAATCTCTCGTGATGTTGTAAAATAATACTTTTAACAATTGGGGATTCAATTATATTAGCTAACATCGAACAGCCTAGATTACAATGATTTTTATAAACTATTTCTTCTTCCTTTGTAAGGTTATCTATTTTGTTTAAAATAGCAGATGGAGTTAAAACTAAACCAATATCATGTAAAATAGCACCCAGAACAAGGTCATTGAGTTCATCTTCATTATAATTTAATTTTGCTCCTATAAGTGCTGTAATGAGCGCTGTATCAAGTGCATGTGTGTATAGTATCTCATCATAGTTAATTAATGTATGTAAATATAAATGCCATTTTTCTTGTCTACTTTTAAATATTATATTTTGAACTATATCAATGGCATCCACAAGTGAACTTTTGTTAGATATATTATGTTTTTTATTAAAACTAGCCACTTTTTCTTTAAATTCTTCTTTTTCAATAATTTCAGTCGTATTATTATTTAGTTCTTCACTTAGTATTTCTTCTAATACTCCAAGATTTTTTAATCTCGTTTTCATTGATTCACTTAGTTGAATACATGTATCTTTTGGAATGATTAATACTCCATTTGCATTGTAAATATCTTTTTTTACTATTATTTTTTGCATGTTTTTTAACCTCCGTTCTTAACCGTACACACTTATAGTTACTGGTCTAACTATCCATCTACTGAAATTATTCACAGAATTTCCCGCGTTTTTTACCGAAAATTTTATTGAGATGTAATGAGTATGGTAGTGATTCATTGTATACATATCCGTACAATATCTTTACTTAAAGTAAAATTCTCTCATGATAACCTTAAAAAACGCACATCTAATTATTAGTTGTATCTAAAACTAAAAGTGTATTTTGGTTAGAGAACTTAAAAATGACATAATCCTATGTATAAGATTAATTGTAATTAATGTTCATTAAATGCAATGTTTGAAGAACTGTATTTGAAAATTATTGTTAGTGATATTTTATAATCTTTCGCTATCATTAAAATTACTTTTTTACACATATTTTCGTATAAAATCAGTAATTACGTCTTGTGGTTGATAGCCGACTATTTTTTCGAGAACTTTGCCATCCTTAAGAAGAATAAGAGTGGGAGTACCAATAATATCAAATTTTTTAGCTATTTCTTGGTTTTCATATATATCTATTTCTACAATTTGAACAGTTTCACTCATCACACTATTTATTTTTTCTAGTACAGAACGCATTCTTTTACAAGGTTCACACCATGTTGCCGAGAAAGCTAAAAGTACTAAATTATGATCTATTATTTCATGCAAATCATGGTTAGATATATCTATTATTGTCATAAGAAAAACCTCCTAATAAAAACACTATTATCGTAAATTATGATAGAAGGACTGTCAATATTTCTAGATAAATCGAAACTATTTACGTTAAAAAAAACGTATTTCGCTCATATCCAACTTTCACCTTTCACCCTTAAATATATAAAAAAAGGCAAATCGCAAGAACGATTTGCCTCCAGACTATTTAAATCTCTTTCGAACTCTCAATACCATTAATCGAAAAACTTGCTGTAATCGTTGCGTTTAATGAATGGGCTACAGAGCAATATTTATCTTTGGATAGTTTGACTGCTCTTGCGACTTTTTCTTCCGGTAAAGAGCCTTCCAAAGTATAGTGAATGTGAATATTTGTGAATCGTTTAGGCTCTGTTTCTGCACGGTCACCTTTCACTTCCATTTGAAAAGATGTTGGCTCTAAACGCATTTTTTTTAAAATCGAAATAATATCTATCCCAGTACATCCTGCAGTAGCAAATAATAGAAGTTCCATAGGTCTTGCTCCAGAATTTTGTCCCCCTATTGCTTCTGCAGCATCCATAATAATCTCATGTCCTGATGCTGTAGTTCCTGAAAAAGCCATATTTCCTGTCCATTTTAAAATTGATTCCATCTCTTTTAACTCCTTTTATTCATCTTTCTAATTAGATTGATCTTCTGTTATCATAGCATGTTTTTGATTGGATACCCATTTGTCTAAAATCACAGCATTTGCTGTATTTCCTAACACATTCAGTAGGGTTCTAAATCCATCTGTAAGACGGTCCACACCTGCGACCAATGCAATTCCTTCAAGAGGTAAACCTGCTGCCGTAAGTACGGTAGACATCATAATAATACCAGCCCCTGGAACACCTGCTGTGCTAAATGAAACAATCATCGTACTAATCATAATTGTGATAATAAGTGTCGGTGTTAACTGAATGTCAAATAGCTGTGCAACGAATAATGCATTAAAACCTTGTAAAATACAAGCACCATCGCGTTTCAATGCAGTCCCTAATGGAATAGCAAAGCCTGCAATTTCTCTTTTCATGTTAAATCCACTAACAGCATTTTCAATCGCAACAGGCAACGCTGCATTCGAACTGGCTGTTCCAAAAGCAATACCGAATGTAGGGAGGAAGCTTCTCCAATAACGAGTAGGCGATATTTTTAATAGAGCTAATAGGAATGTGTATATAAGGATCATAACAGCAATGGCAAGAATAAGTCCGACTATATATAAAATTAACTTCTGTACAATGTCAAATCCTTGTGTTGCAATAACAGAGCTAATTAAAGCAAACACCCCAATTGGTGAAAGTCTAAGCACTATTAATGTAATTTTTTCGATTATGTGATGGAAGCTTTCGATAAACGATAAAAATGGTGTAGCTTTTTCTCCTGCAAGACGCATACCAATAATAATCAATACCGCTGTAAAAATAATTTGTAATAAGTTACCTGTTGCAAAGGATTCAAATGGATTGGTTGGCACAATCGACACAAGCCAATCAAGAATACTTTGTCCATTCGTCACTTCATGTGCAGTTAAATCATCGACATTACCTACAGCTGTCCCAGGTTTTAATAGGGCTGCGGATGTAATCCCTATAAGAAGAGCAACAAAATTTGTGATTATGTATAAAAGCAAAATCTTCCATGTTAGTTGCCCCACTTTATCCGCACTCTTAATACTCGAAAATCCAATAATTAATGATGTAAAAACAATCGGCACAACAACAAATTGAATAGCTCTTAAGAAAATTTTCCCTATAGGAGTGAGCACGTATTGATCAAGTTCAGGTGTAACACTTGGGAAAAAACCATTTAAAGCAAAACCAAATAAGATCCCAAGTAT
>DEQI01000384.1:0-2099 GCA_002360295.1 Planococcaceae bacterium UBA3370 | reverse complement strand
ATAACTTATCTTAATCAAATACGTTATTACTGTCAATATAATTTTCAATAGTCAGAAAATAATAACGAGTGTTTAAAAACACAGATAATGAAATCGTAACAAGATGGAGCCTAGTAGATAATTGAATCGTATCCTCTCTCATTAACGTTTTAAAAATTGAATTGTTAAATAAAAACAGAGTTGACTTCTACCCATCAGTAGATTAACCCTGTTTTTGATTGCTTAACATATTATTTTTCTTTGAATAATGAATACATTCGATAAGCTTTATAGAAACTGCTACAAAAGAAAACAGCCATAAAGGCAGGAATCAACCTGAAAAGAACAAACGGTGTCTCAAATAAAAAGGCTTTCAAAAATAACGACCCCTCCATGCTCCAAAGACCCTTCGTTAAATATAACCCTGAATCCTTGTAAAGCATATAGCATAAAAACAATGATAGTATGACTAAACTAGATAAATAATTCATCCACCTTTCATAATAATTACTCGTTGATTGTCGATCGGAATAGATTTCATTTTGGTGATCGTCTACTTTTTGCCAATACTTTAATCCACTATGCCGCGATCCTAAATTAGGTGTGCTTCTAACTGGGTTAAGTTCGGTTATTTTAGCGCTGCGTTTGGTTTGACTACTCTTGTGTTCGCTTTCTCGTCGGCTGCGTGCGCTTTCATCACTCTTGTGTTCGCTTTCTGATCCTCTGCGTGCGCTTTTCTACTTTGCGTTCGGTTTTCTCCCCGTTGCGTGCGCTTTCCCGTCAGCTGCGTGCGCTTTCATCACTCTTGTGTTCGCTTTCTTATCGGCTGCGTTCGCTTTTCTACTTTGTGTTCGGTTTTTCCCCGTTGCGTTCGCTTTCTAGTCGGCTGCGTGCGCTTTCATTACTCTTGTTTTCGCTTTCCTAGTATAAAAGCACAAAACTGTTTTAGTAACATTCTTAGTAGCTTTGCTTAAATACATTGTCTGTTCAAAACTGCTTATTACCTATAAAATTTCTTGTTCATTCCGACTTTCTTTTATCCACCCAAGTTATTGCCTCCATAATTATGTCTGGTCTGTCTAGATGGATGGAGTGACCTGCATGTTGGGCTACTACTAATCTACTATTTGACGAAAGCTCAGCCTGGTTCCTTATTAGCTCTTCCCACTTTTCTTCATATATCCTTAACTCCGACTCTGGGTACCCTTCTTCAAGTCCCGACCTAATAGAATGTTCTTTATCTCTACCAATTACAACTAAAGGTACATTAGAAATTTCCCCTAAGTTTTTAATGATCTCTGCGTCCTTTTTCCAATTGCTAATTTCTTCATGCATCGCTTTGTATAAACAAGGGTTGATTTGAAAATTCATCAATCGTTGTTGCACATCATCAGGAAGTTGTTTTAGTTCTTTTGTAAGAGTAGGATTTATTATTTTTCTTAACTCTTCCTTGTTCATTTGAAAATAAGATGTACATTTCTCCATCCAAATTTCATCCGTTGACCCTTCGTTTAAAACGGGTAGATCCAATTCATCTAAAATCTTTACATCCACAGAGGTTGAATCTACTAATACTAATCCTGCAACCTTTTCAGGATGCACTATCACAAAGTGCTGGGCACATAAACCGCCATATGAATGACCAACTAATAATACAGGTTCGTTAATCTCTAGTAGATGTATTAACTCGTTTATATCGTTTACGACCGCTTGTGTATTACGGACTTCATTTCGAATATCACTCTCTCCTAGTCCAGGTCTATGAAACGTTATGACGCGATTCAAATCACTTAATGTCTCTATTACATTGTGCCACTCATCAAATGAGCAGCCCATACCCGTAAGAATAATGATTGGTGTTCCATTCTCGCCCTTTTGAAGAATCTCCAGTTTATTATAATTAATTGTTAAAAATCCCCTCATAGTAGCCCCCTTGATATTAAGTTCGATTAACATAATTATCCAACAAAATAACTAACATCTAAATAGGTTAAAACAAAAAAATTCACCAAGTACTCAGTTCACTCCATCTCTGACGATTCCCTGATTTCAAAACCATTAGTAATACCTGCTTAAATTTTTATAATTTTCTTTATTGCATTAATTATCCAATAAATGTT
>DEQI01000057.1:1721-3854 GCA_002360295.1 Planococcaceae bacterium UBA3370 | reverse complement strand
TAAAGATATTCATAGTCTTTAGATTGATTGGTTACTCTTCTCAAAACTACTTCTAATAAGGCTAATTTTTCTGGTACTCTTCTCTCTAAAACGATCATCCCTTTATCCCCTTTTTGTTGGATTATATCGTAACTAACTTGAATTCACCAAACGACGAAAAATGATATTTCCCTGGAAATTATCACTTAATAATTCATTCTTCGACTCTAAGATTTAGCTTTTTTAGAAGGGATAAATCTAATATACGCTGTTATAAACCTTTTAACTCAACGTATTTCCCTTAATTCAAGAGTAAAAGCTCAAAAATTTATTTTGCAAATTTCGTCAAAACTAAAAATATTACAGTATTATCAGACAATTCGTGATTTCAATCTGTTTTAGAAATAAACATTGTTACATATAATGATACAAATTTCGTCAAATGAAGAGTGCACGAATTTTAAACACATGACGTGAAGCGATATGAACCTAAGTAACCTACTAAATTTGATGTATTTTTCACAAATTTTATACATTACCATTTACAAACCTTGATGAATATTGATATGATTGCACTTGCTTTACGTGGTTCGAAACCATCCCACGATAAAAAACTAGGAGGAAAAAAATATGAAAGTAAAGTTTTTAGCAACGAGTGCCATTATTGCGGCTTTGTACATTGCCATTACAATGCTTGTTGCACCAATTAGCTTTGGGCAAGTCCAATTTAGGATTGCCGAAATTTTTAACCACTTAATCGCCTTTAATCCGCGATATATGGTAGGAGTAGTGTTAGGAGTATTTATTTCTAACTTTCTATTTTCTTCAGTTGGTCCAATCGATCTGATATTTGGAGTTGGCCATACAATCATTACATTAGGAATCTTTATTCTTATTTGTAAGTACGTGAAAAATGTTTGGGCTCGTTTAATCATCAACACGTTCCTATTTACGTTCACGATGTTTATTATCGCGTTCCAGCTAAATTTAGTACTAGAATTTCCGTTTTGGGAAACATGGTTATTCGTTGGACTTGGAGAGTTCGGTGTATTAGCAATTGGGGCTCCAATTATGTACTTCTTGAATAAGCGATTAAACTTCAAAAATTTAATTTAATATCATTTAATTTTTACAAGCCGCCCTGTAAGGTTTAACTTCCAGGACGGCTTTCTTATGTTTGTATTGCACATAGCGTAAAGAAACACTATTCAAATATAATTATCTGAATATATTGACATATTAGAGCGTAACTTATACAATGGCACTACATCATTGTTCGGATACGGTAGCAGGTTGCGGGAGCGTGACCACCGTTTGAATCAGATGAGAAGAGATAGACTAGTTGAGCTGAGAAAAATTGTTGAATAAGAATAGTAGCGATTGCTGATTGTATAGAGAGCGCATGGTTGGTGTAAATGCGTCATGAAGTTTTCGTGAATGGGCCTTATGAGAGTCGTTAGCATTAGTTAGCGAACGGATTCCCCCCGTTATAAGGGATTTTAAGTGGGAGCATTCGTGCTTCAATTTGAGGTGGCAACGCGGTCTTGATCGTCCTCTGTGAAAGGTTTTTCCTTTCGCAGAGGGCTTTTTTTATTGGTGAATTAGCGCTCAAGCCCCTAGAAGCGCAAGTTTGACAGCCAGCAAGCAGCTTGTCTGGGCTAAACACGGTGCTTGCACATTTCTTAATTAGAGGAGGGCATTTGATTTATGCAAACTACTTCACGTACGACCATACGAAAAGTAAACGGTGATTGTTTAACACCGGTATTAATTTTTAATCGGCTACAAGGAACGCAAAAGTTTTTACTAGAAAGCTCAGCAAAGCACGAAACGGTAGGCCGTTATTCATTTATCGGTGTGAACCCGCGCAAAACTTACGAAGGTACTGGCACTACCCTTACTGAAGTATCTCATTTAACTGATCAAACATATTGTTATGAAGGTGAATTAATACAATCTTTAAAACAAGTGATGCCGCGTATTTCACAGCATACAGAATATCCATTTACCGGCGGAGCAATTGGTTTTATAAACAATAATCAAGTACGGTTTCAAGTATATGATACGATTGTCATTTTTGATCATTTGACAGAAGAGCTCATTATTGTGCATACGAATATTGAGGCAGAGCAACAAACGCCTGATTTAGATGCA
>DEQI01000057.1:1461-1650 GCA_002360295.1 Planococcaceae bacterium UBA3370 | reverse complement strand
GAACCATTTGCCTATTATCGCAACTTACGTATTCAGCAACGAGCGGCTTATTTGTACTATGTAGAATTTGTAGATGAAACGTTAATTGGTACATCGAATGCAAGTATATTACATGTACAAAACGGCTTAGTTTCTACTGATATTGAGGTAGTCAACACCTTAACTACTAACGGGAAACTGCCTGAAGCA
>DEQI01000057.1:0-1332 GCA_002360295.1 Planococcaceae bacterium UBA3370 | reverse complement strand
AACAGAAAGGAGATTGATCATGACATTACAGGAATTTACATCATATGTAAAAAGGAAAGAACATCTTGTTTTTCACGAAATGGTTGAAGCCGCTTCACTTATATTTAATGACCATACACCAAAAGAACAGATTGCCGATTTTTTAATCGCTCTTAGTGAAAAAGGCGAAACCGCACATGAAGTAGCAGGACTCGCAACCGTCATGCGTGACCATGCCATACAAGTGGACGTACCAGAAGGGCTTTATATCGACAATTGTGGTACTGGTGGGGACGGCTTGCAAAGCTTCAATATTAGTACGACTTCTGCATTTGTTTTAGCTGGAGGGGGTCTACTCGTTGCCAAGCACGGCAATCGGAAGGTATCTAGTGCAGCAGGAAGCTCGGATGTACTAGAAGCACTAGGGATCGGTCTCCTCTCTTCCATTGAAGAAACGACGGAGCTTCTTACCAAAAACGGGATTGCCTTTATACATGCACCCAATGTCCACCCAAAATTAAAACGTATTGGTGAAGTACGACAAGCCATCGGGAAACCAACTATTTTCAACTTAGTAGGACCACTAACCAATCCAGTACCGTTAAAAACACAATTTGTCGGCATTAACAGACCTGCTTTTACGACAGATTATGCAGAAGTTCTGCATATGCTCGGTCGTGAACGTGCCATTGTTGTTTCAGGAGCGAAAGGGATGGATGAGGCTTCTTTAGAGGGGGATAACACATTTGTCCTATTAGATCAAGGCGATATGATTCCTTTTAAATTGCGCGCTGAAGATGTCGGCTTAACCCCTGCTCCACTATCTGCTATTCGTGGTGGAAATGCCATCGAAAACGCTCAAATAATGCTGGAATTACTGAGTGGAAAGCAAAGTGCTTATTTCGATACAGTTTTGTTAAATGCGGGCATTGGCTTTTTCGCATACGGTCTAGCACCAACGATGAAGGAAGGCATCGAAATGGCACGGAGTAGTATATTGTCCGGTCAAGCAATGGAAAAACTAAACGCTGTGATTGCCTATTCTCAGCAGAAAGCAGGGATCCAATGACGATTTTAGATCAAATCATCGCGCATAAAAAGACGGAGCTCAATGAACTTTTACAAGGAATACCCCATTTTCCCCCTTCTTTAGCCCGTCCTTCTTTATATGAACGATTAGTAAATACAGACCATTTGCAAGTGATTGCAGAAATGAAGCGCGCTTCCCCTTCCAAAGGTGATATTGCAACGCATGTGGACCCCATAACACAAGCGAAATTGTATGAAGAAGCTGGCGCTGCCTGTATTTCCGTATTAACAGAAAGTAAGTTTTTCAAAGGCTCCTTTGCCGAT
>DEQI01000058.1 GCA_002360295.1 Planococcaceae bacterium UBA3370 | reverse complement strand
CTATTTAACGTAACTAACAGATCCTTAGGTGAAAAAAGAGCCTGCCTGCTTGTAAACTTAAGCAGGCTTTTCATTTGTTTTCGATGATTATTGTTCAATATAAAGAATGTAGATTCAACTTATAGTAATACAACCCTTATCACACTAACATCAAGACCCAATTTTTCTCTTTTGCCTTTAGAGAAATTGGGTTTTTTCTATTTTTCCAAAATCGCTCTCAGACGATTCGAGATGGGTAAGTATACATAAAATTAAATTTCACTGCTTTAAAATGCGATTTTAAGAATAGAGAACATTTGTTCCTTTTATAGCTTTTTTCGAGTTCAATCTATAAAAAAGTTCCCAAATACATATTTGGGAACTTTTTTTTGTGCTATAATGAGCCCTGAGGTGAATCGTTTTGAAAACAAAATTACCGAAAATATTAAAAGACTTTCTCATATACTTAACAACGATTACAGGGAAATCACAGCGTACCCGAAAAGAATATGAATATGATCTCATTTTATTTTTTCGATTTTTAAAAGCAGTAGAAGATGATATTCCTACTTCACAAATACATACAATTGAAATAGCAGACATTACAATCGAATGGATTAAACAGTTAACATTAGAGGATTTATATTTATTTATGGAGTATTGCGAAATACAACGACAAAACTCAGCAGCTGCTAGAGCGAGAAAAGTGGCTACTTTAAAAGCCTTTTTCAAATATTTAAAAGGAAAGCGTCGATTAATAGAAGAAAATCCAGCGGAAGAACTGGAGACACCCAAAATCGGAAAACGAACACCGGTATATTTGAATTTACAAGAAGCACAAACACTAATAGAAGGGACTAAACAACAACACTATTCCGTACGGGACACTTGTATCATTATGTTTTTCTTAAATTTAGGTATTCGTGTTTCCGAGCTGTGTTCATTAAATATGCAATCGATCCAAGGACGCAATGTAACTGTGATTGGAAAAGGCGATAAAGAGCGAGTTGTCTATATGAATGATCGTTGTTATGAAGCTTTACAACGCTATTTACCTGAACGTCATCCCTATAAAGGACAAGGGATTGAGCCGCTGTTTGTCTCTCAAAAGGGGACTCGTTTTGCTAGACAATCTATTGCCAAAATAGTCAAGCAATTAAATAATTCAACCTTACATAAAGACAAATTAACTCCGCATAAGCTACGCCATACAGCCGCCACATTAATGTATAAGGCAGGGGCTGATATTCGAAGCTTGCAGCACATTTTAGGACATTCAAGTGTTGCCACTACCCAAATCTATACCCATATTGAAGATGAACAAATTCATGAAGTGATGAAAAACAATCCGATTAATAATATTATTATGTAAACAAAGATGGCTTCTGGGAAAAGATTTCCGGAAGCCCCTTCTTATTTTCAGAATATTATTGACATGAAGGGTTATCTGTACTATATTAATTACATCATAAATACTCTGTTATATAACAAAGAAAGGGAGCGAAATTATATGTCAATGTATAAAGAAGGCTATGATTATTATTTAGAAAAATGTGCGCTGTTTGGATTAGAACCTGTCAATTTTCGTTACTATGTCATTCAATTGTCTGAGGAACAATTAACGGCATTTAATGAACAGGCTAGAACGATGAAAGGGAGAAATTAATGATGGCTGATTATCGAATAGGATATGATTTTTACAAACGAGCATGTCAAAAAATTGATATAGACCCTATAAATTTTCACTATTTCATTCTAAATTTATCACAAGAACAGCTCGATGCCTATAATGAACGGGCGAACCAGAATCAACTAAAAGGTGAATATGCAAGAATATAATAACGATTAAAAGTAAACCTACAAATGAATTTAGTTCATAAGGTTTACTTTTTTATTATGTATTTCATAGTAATATTATCTCATATACTTCTAGGTGATTTTCGAGTAATATAATTTTTGGTATTCGAGTAGTATAATTATCTTATATAGTATTGATGGGAAAAATGAATTATAGTAAATCTATATGACATTTGTATTTAGCAACGATTAAATCAGTTGCGATTGGATTTGCTTTTAGTGTAATCCGCCATCTAAAATCTCACGGAAAGGTTGGCAATAATTTGTTTGCATTAGAAAAACATTCGAAAAATATTACATTATTTTATTTAACTATTTTCGTAGTACTTTTATCTGTTATAGTACATATTTCACATCGATTTTTAGGTTTTTTAGATGACTATGTCGTACTACTTGGTGTTGGTACTTTAAGCAATGGGTTAACTTTTTTACAAAATGTGACCCTCATTACGCCAATCATACTGCTCATTATATCTGCAGTACTAATTAAAAGTGATCGAGAACATAAGCTAGTAGCCTTATTTCTAACATTAACGCTGACATCTGCAAGTATCAGTATCATTGCAGGTGGAGATGGTTTAACGGAATATCACTTTTCAATTTTTATGGTAATCGCCATCATTGCTAGTTTTCAACAAGTGAAGTTAGTTGTGATCAGTACCGTTATTTTTGCTATCCATCATTTAGCTGGTTATTTCTACTTCCCAGAAATATTATGTGGAACAACTACATATCGTTTTTCATTACTCCTATTACATGCCGTATTTTTAATAATGACTGCTATTGCAACAGGCATTATCATTTATAATACGCGTGTAACGGAGAAGCAATTAACAAATGAAAGAGAACAGGCTGAACAGCAATTAAAAGAATTATTCGATAAAATTGCTAAAGAGGGTAATGAGCTAAAATCATTAACAACTCTTTTACAAGACGCATCTAATGATACTACTGCTTCTAGTTTTAATGTTGCAAACTCATTAAAGCAGTTAAATATCAATACTATAGAAGAAGCACATGCACTGGATGAAGGAATTGAGCAAAATAGTGAAAATATGAAGCTGCTAACAGCGATTTCTCAAAGTACTCATAATGTTTCAGAAAAAACGAGTTCTGGTATAGAAGTAGCGATAAATGGTAAAGAAATTGCACATGAGGTAACGAATCAAATGAAATTAATTACTTCATCCGTTGCTTCTGTGAAAAATTTAACGCAATCACTAGCAAGTCAGTCTACTCAAATTGCCAAGTTAGTATCTGTTATTCATTCGATTTCTGAACAAACTAAATTACTCGCTTTAAATGCATCAATCGAGGCTGCAAGAGCAGGTGAGCAAGGAAAAGGATTCTCTGTTGTTGCTACGGAAATTCGTCATCTAGCTACGAATACACAAGCGGCCGTTTCAGAAATTGATACTGTCATGGAAGATATTCAACAAAGAATAAAAACAGTAGCCGGAAAAATGGAAGCTAGTATGATAGAAATAGAAAAAGGTAATGATTCGATTAATAGAAGTGAAAAGGCATTTGATCAAATATTTGCAACTATTTCCGAGTTAGAGCTTGAAATGAAAGACATTATGAATGCTACTACGAATTTAATGACTCATACAGAAAGTGTTGTAGCTACATTTAATCAAATTTCTAAAACAAATGAATTAAATGTTGGACAAATTAGTGTAATTTCAAGTGCTTCCAATGAACAATATGAGTCGGTTGATGATTTGAATAAAGCCATCACAACATTAAATACAATTACATCCAATCTGAATAATCTCATAGAAAAAGTGAAATAAAGACAAAAGAGGGTGTCCAGAAAGTGAATTTTTCTGGACACCTATTATTACTTATTCAAAAAGTCCTACTTTTTTGATAGAAATCAAGTGTTTTAAATCTTTAGATGTAAATATTTAATTTCCAAATGCAGAAACATTGAATAATTAATATTCATCTAGACATTACAGAGTGAATGGAGAGAAAACTGTATGGATAAAAATGATTCGAAACTATTATCAACTATAAATTTATCATTTGAAGAACTAAAAGATTTAAAAGCTGCTCTTGATAAATCGGCCATAGTCGCTATTACTGATTCTAGAGGAATAATTACACATGTAAATGATCGTTTCTGTCAAATTTCTCAATACTCAAGAGAAGAACTAATTGGTCAAAATCATCGAATCATAAACTCAGGTTATCACCCTAAATCTTTCTTCAAAAAAATGTGGAAAATGATTGCGAATGGAGAAACATGGTATGGTGAAATTTGTAACCGCGCGAAAGATAGCTCTCTCTATTGGGTCCAAACGACCATTGTTCCCTTTTTAGATGAACAAGGGAAACCATATCAATTTATTTCTATAAGAACAGACATTACTGCTAAAAAAAACATAAAGGAAATTGCGTATATTGCTTATCATGATGACTTGACATGTTTGCCCAATCGACATAGTTTTACAAAATATGTAGAAAAAGAAATACATCATTGCAAACAATCCAATTCTAAATTTGCGTTATTTTTTATTGATGTAAACCGTTTCAAAAGTATTAATGATGGTTTAGGGCATCAAGTGGGAGATATGTTTTTAAAAGAACTTGCAAGTCGACTTCAATCAATTGATCATCAAGGGAATTCTCTTTTTCGATTACATGGAGATGAATTTACATATGTGTTAAAGGATCATACACGTATTGATGAAATGGCCGAAAAAATTAAAGGTACTTTGAAAGATAGCTTTATTTTTTATGACTATGAATTTTATGCAAGTATTAGCATGGGCATCAGTATTTACCCGGATCATGGTGATACACCTTCTCGCCTTTTAAGGTTTGCGGATATTGCCATGTATGCGGCAAAAAGGAAGCGGGATAACAGTTATGAAATATATGAGCAAAATATGAAGGGTACTAACGACCATTCCTTACTTCTCGAAACCAAAATACATAATGCATTACATAATAATTTGTTTGAATTACATTACCAGCCGAAAATGAATATTCAAAAAGATGAAATGACAGGTATGGAAGCATTAATTAGATGGTATGATGATGATTTTGGCTATATGCCTCCTGATCAATTCATACCATTTGCAGAGCAAAGTGGTCTTATCGGCATCATCGGTGAATGGGTATTGCGTCAAGCTTTACTACAAATAAAAGAATGGAATCAATCGTTTCATACAGATTTAAAAGTAGCGGTAAATATTTCATCGATACATTTTGCAGAAGAGTCTTTTGTTCCCCGTTTGAAAGAAATAATTGCAGAGACGGATACTGTTCCAGATTTTTTAGAAATTGAAATTACTGAAATTACAATGATGGATTATACAGATGTGCTAATCGATAAAATTAAGCAATTAAAAGAAATGGGTATTACTGTTTCAATTGATGATTTCGGTACTGGCTATTCATCTTTAAGCTATTTAAAGAATTTCCCAATTGACACTTTGAAAATTGATAGGACATTTATTCAAAACATTACAAAAAGCAAATCGGATGAAGCCATTGTAGCAGCCATTATTTCACTTGCACATGCACTCAATTTAAACGTTGTAGCTGAAGGTGTAGAACAAGTCGAGGAATTACAACTACTAAAAGCACATAATTGTGAATCTGTTCAAGGTTTTTATTTTAGTAAACCATTAAATGTGGCGGATTTTACAAAAAAATTAGTCACTATTTACGCCAGTTGAATCAAACAATAAGAAGGGGTGTTGGGAAAATGAACTTTCCTAACACCCCTACATTATTCAATAATCATATTTTGCAATACAGTTAATTCGGTTTCATCAATCGTTTCACCATAGCGCTCTAATAACTGTAAATCTATCTTAATAAGATCTCTAAAATCTCTATATAACTCTACTGTTAAATTTCGAATGACAGCAGGTACAGGATGTTCATGGTTAAATCGTTTCATATATTTATATAAAAAATCCTCTGATAATAAACAGTTTTTATTGTCTCCGAGCGCTTCGAAATCTATATACTTTATATGTGAAAGAAAAAAGTCTTCAGATAAAAATGTATTATAGCGACAAATTGATTGCCAGTTTAGTTCATTTCGGTATCTATGCAACCAATGAGGCTCTAAAATAGCGGTTAGAAGATCCAATTGTTGCTTGGAATAGGAATGGATTAAATTATCCATTTCTTTATTCGATAGCTTTTTAAAGCCATGTTCATCGTATATTTGACAAGCAAGCGAAGGTATTCCTTTAATTAAATGTTCACTACCAGTCCATTTATAAGGACCTGTATCATATTCGAAAAACTGTAATTCTATTTCTTCTTCTTCCTCCATCATATCTAAAAAATTTATTTCATAATGTTTGTAAAAATCATCATCCTCTATAAACGCCTCTATATCCGGTCCGAAATCAGGATTTATAGGATAATTTTCATGCTTAATTTTTTCTACTAAATATTTTTTAAACTTAGAAGAAAGTCGATTTAACACGGGATAGTTATATTGTAGTAAAGGAGATAATTCGTCTATATGATGAATTAAATACTTTTCCGAAAGATACGGATTTACCAAGCAAATATAACGGAAACTAATATAAGGTAAATACGGTTCTAAATCAGCCGGATGTAATTTTGCTGCATAAAAACGCCACGTAATGTAATCTTTAACGAAAGCTGGCGTATAAGAAGGATGCTCCATTAACAATTTCTTAATATGATCAATTGATAACTCTTCCTTAGCTGCTTCGATACTATTCGGGTCGAAGTTTGGCGGGAAGTTTAGTAATTCAAACTTCTTCTTAATATTGAACCGCTTTTTATGGCTTTTATGAGTTGGAAAGCTATAGGAGCCTACTGAACCACGTTCTTCGAGTAAAATATAAGCTAATTCTTGCTTTTGATCGCGTGTTAACCGAACATTTTTCGGGAATTTCACAGAAGCAAAATACGAAACGTGCGCCAAATCATAAAAGAATTTATAATCCCCTTCTGGTGTATATTCTGCTGTAGTCGTATTTTGACACCAATACAATAGGGCTCCATAAATTGGTTCGTAATTAGAAAAAGTTATATTTGCAATGGAAAAGATGTTATGGGACATCGATTCATCATACACAACTTTAATAAATTCAATGTTTTTTATTTTCAACATATCTGACCCTCCAAACTTATTATATACTGCAAGTGGCTGT
>DEQI01000322.1:3149-5304 GCA_002360295.1 Planococcaceae bacterium UBA3370 | reverse complement strand
TTCTTCCCATACTTTAAATCTCCTCATCAAAAAATGGTCCACTCGTTTGATTTATCATTTTCCATAAGAAGGCGAAGAACATGACATAAACAATAAACGTAATAATCGCATTTATTGTTGCTACAGGTTTTTGATAATCTAAAGGAATATGCAGCAAAATGGCACTAGTCAGTAGCGTTATCATTTGCATAGATAAAAATAAATATTTCATATGTCTAGCACGACTTTCAATCTTGTACAGCTTCGCAATACTTAAGCAAACATAAAAAAAATAATAGTAATAAATCAAAGTAATAACAGGTAGTGTAATAGTTATTATTTCATAATACATCGTTGGTTCAATTGCTTGCCTTACACTGTTTAACATGAAAGGTAAAGATAAAACACCGATAATAAAAGCTATTAGTTTTGCACTTTTAGAATCTGTCACTTTCTCAACAGCTTCAAATGCACTAGCAATAATAAACCAACCAAATGCATCTGGTAGGATATCAAATAAGTTGATATTAAAATCAAAAAAAATGAGCAAATGACCTATTAAAACCTTATTAAAAAAATCACTCATTGTTTAGCCTCCTTTACATAGGCTCGAATGAATTTTTCAGTAGCTAAATCATAAAAGTTTGTTAAATATCTACCTTCAAACACTTCATTATTTTCTGTCCCAATTACAATGACATCTAAATATCCATATCTAAAAAAAGAAAATACATGATTTAATTGAATATCTAATTTTTGATTTTCTTTTAAGTTCAGTGGCAATTCTGCCATTTTTTCATAAGTTGCAGTAGGATGGATAATCTTAATCGTATCAATGACTAAATTTGTTTTAGACTCTAGAATAACACGTACATTGCCATCACCATTTGCTTCAAAAGAAGTTATTAAAGAATCACTATCATTTAGCGTCTTTGTAATAAATGTTGGTTTAACATTTATTGATTCATAGGTAGATAGTGAAACATTAGCCTCGTTCAATAGGTGCAAATTCTCCATCAAATAGTCATATTGATTATCTTCTATTCGGATTGCCTCACTACGAACTGCGTAATAGGTGAACTGTTGCAAATCATTTACTGGTGGTGTTGATAAAAACATATTATTGGCACCAATCGTATAGAAAGTTTCTTCTCCTAAATTTACTGATTGCAATCTAGTGGTATCATCACGATTCACAATATAAGATACTTCTACTAACATACTAGTCAAATACACTCGCGTATCTATTATAATCGGTTTAACCAACTGTCGCTCTGACCATAACCATTTGCTCGCAATTTGGGAAAAGACTATTATTCCTATCAGGAACATAAATTGTTTACTCACTGAATCCCTCCACCAATTAAACTACACTCATTTTATTCATTAACATTTTTTGTAATACGTACCCCTTTAAAAATAACCAATATTACCCTTATATGTAATACGATATCATATAAGCCTATGTTTCTATATTTTTAATTTTTATCAAGCGTGTTGATTTACCTTTTATTGTTACAAAGCTCTAAAGAATAAGTTGATTTCCGCTACGGCTGACTCGCTTTCCGCAGGCACGGCTTCAACTAATTTATTTCGGCTAAGGCCGAAATAAATGGATTTTCAGCTCGCGCTAATCCTGCAGGAGTCGAGTCACCTCCTCTCCAATCAACTAGCAAATGTCCTTTATTTATTTTTCTACTAGAGAAATCACGCTTTCATCTTCAAAAATATGTATAATCAACACATCTGAATTTTTATAAAGTTTTAAAGTGAAGTTTATAATGTGATGGAAAATGTATCGAACCTTTCTCTACTACATACAATTTATGGATTAAGCATAATTGATATACAACTTATTTTTTAATAAGCGCCAAAATAGTACAAATATCACTGATTGACACATATTTTTAAATAAGTTGTATATCATTTTTGTCTTTTAGAGGAAATCAATTTTTAAGCTCTATTAAGAAACTATTACCCTTTCAAGTTCGTTCTATTGTGTAATATACTTTATATAAATAGACTTCAAAGGAAGGTGGCAGATGTTTCATCCACAACATCTAAAGAATATGAAAGCTTTTAAAAAATTTCTACAAAATATGCTGATTATCGTAACGGTTTTTAGCCTATTAGGTATTTTAGGCATAATACTTATTCATACTGTATCAACACAACC
>DEQI01000322.1:2180-3028 GCA_002360295.1 Planococcaceae bacterium UBA3370 | reverse complement strand
CAAGCCATATTAGAAAGTAATAATGGACAAAGCGGGCTTAGTTCCGCACCGAATAATAATTTATTTGGTATGAAAGGCAAGTATAAAAACAACTCCGTCACATTTGCCACTTCTGAAGATGATGGTACAGGTAATATGTCAACCATTCAGGCGGAATTCCGTAAATACCCATCCTATAAAGACTCTATGGAAGATTATGTTCGTTTATTACGCAACGGTGTGTCATGGAACAAGGAGTTATATAAAGGAGCCTTTAAAAGCAACACAAATTCTTATGCCGATGCAACCAAACACTTAACTGGCACCTATGCTACAGATTCGAGATATAATGAAAAGCTAAATCAACTGATTATCGAATACGATCTACAACAATATGATCAACCTATAAAAAATAAAACTACGATTACGGTTTCTGATGGTGACTCGCTTCACCAAATTGCCCAAGCTTATCACGTAAAAGTCACATCTATTAAACAATGGAATCAATTACGATCTGATACAGTTGAATCAGGGCAAAAGTTGAATATTTATCAGTATTAATATTTATTAAACGACATGGCATATCCCCTTTTGCGCACTTTCAATTTACAATAATTAGATTATAAGTTACAGTGTTGGAAAAAGGAGGATTTAATAGTGAAAAGTATTGCTGGAACAATCTCTTTATGTGTTTCTTTTGCTTTCTTTCTTTATTTGATTGGACTAAAGATGGATCGTTCAATAAAATACGATTCCGGTCTCTTCATTTTTCCAATCATCTTACTAATACTTTCCTTCATTTTCTTTCGAATTGATTACAAAAACGGGGCAAAAAATAGATAGGTAGAAACATTTGTTATGTTTTAAGC
>DEQI01000322.1:0-2055 GCA_002360295.1 Planococcaceae bacterium UBA3370 | reverse complement strand
AATTTAAGAAAGGGAACCCAAATAAAAAACGCTGGGTTCCCTTTTATTTTCTTATACTTTCGTCAACTGCCAATTTCGTTTCGTCGACCAAATACCGAATAATATAAACAGGACAATTAACATAAGTGTAATGATAAGTGTCATACGGTAATCTCCCGTATCCACTGTACCCGCAATAAATTCAACACCATAGTTTGCGAGTTTCCAAGGTGTCCACGCCCAAAAGCTTCCTATCACTGAGTCAATTAATAGTCCAATAGGTAAAAGGATGATAGTGATTGCTGCTGCAACTCCTGTATGGAAAGCCGCGCTCATTGCTACCGTTATAGCCATGACAAATATAATCCATATAAAATAAGTACATAACATGACAAGAAAATCACTAACAGCAATAGAGCCGTAAAGTATCGAAGTATAATACAAACTGCCTGCATAGCCTAATGTTGCGCTCACAACCCCAACTACAGATGCCATGATCCATTTACTCATAAACATGGCCGTTCCTGAAACAGGGCGTACATACAATAATGTAGCTGTACCATTTTGACGCTCACGACTGATAGAGCCAATAAATGCGCTAATGAGAACGATTAAGCCGATTAATTGAAATTGTCCGGTTGAGGCTAATAATAAATCAGCTGGTTTCAGCTCCGGTAGCATCATTTGGAAACCATCAGGCATGTTACCGACAGCGGCCAAAATATCTTCTATATAATAGTTCATTAGCGGGTCACTGACACCTAGAAAAACGAATACTAGAGGAATCCATAAAAATTTAAAGCTGCGCCAACACTCTAAAAATTCCTTTTTTAATAAAACACTAAATTGTGTCAAGTTTACCCGCCACCTTCATGAAAATTTCGTCTAAGCTTGCTGTAATACGCTCCACTTTTATAATGTCTGCTTGCTCATTCGCTAGAAGTTGAAGGACTTGCTGCATGGATTGATCAACAGGCAGATAGACTATCATTCCTTCTAGCGATACGTTCATTTTTGTAGCAAATGTAACAGCCGCCTGCTCGGACACAAATTGTACGCTGTATTTGGGATCGGCATATTTTTGTTGAATCGCCGAAAGTGACCCCTGTTCTACAAGCTGACCTTCCTTTAAAAACAACACTTGATCGGTCATTTTTTCTGCATCATGCAAAATATGTGTTGAATATAAAATGGTTGTTTGTTGCTGCAGTTCCTTTAATAAATTCATCACTTCTAGACGACCAATTGGGTCAAGTGCAGATACAGGTTCATCAAGTAATAAAAGCTTTGGTTCATGTACGATTGCCTGGGCAATACCAAGACGTTGCTTCATGCCACCAGAAAAAGTAGCCGTTTTTTTATTTAGTGCAGTGCCCAGCCCTACGTATTCAAGTGTTTTTTTACTTTTTTCACGGACATTTTTTGCAGCAACTCCACTCAGTCTAGCTGCCATCTCTACATATTCAAGGGCAGTTAGCCAAGGGAAAAACTGCGGATACTGTGGTAAAAAACCAATGCTAGCTCGGATATCCTTTTCGCCTGACAATGTCACTGTACCACTTGATTGTTTCAGAAGCCCTGTAATCATTGACATTGTTGTTGTTTTCCCTGCCCCATTTGGTCCGATAAGGGCAGTTGCAGTAAACGGCTCAATAGAAAAACTAACATCATCGACAACTGTTTTTCCTGCAAAGCTTTTCGTTAAATGCTCAACATTCAATAAACTCATACTTGTCGTCTCCCTATGATGAAGTAAGCGATTGAACCGAATAGGCCACTAATTAAAATTAATAGTAACCATAACCATTTCGGACCATTTGTTGCATGAATTCTTTTTAAATCAATGAGTGCAACAACCATTAAGATCAATTGGACGACTAAAATAGGCGCAATTAATGCCCATGGAACTTGCTCTAAGCTGCTCATACTTTATTCCTCCTTCAATTGTAAGCGATGCGCTAAATTGTTTAACAGCGCTTTAAATTTACTATTTTGTTGCAAGCTTGCAAAGACTGGTTGCTCTGAAATACTCGTTAATATATCTCGTTTAATAGATAGTTCATCACGTGGAGCTTG